>CALJIQ010000119.1 GCA_937973995.1 uncultured Saprospiraceae bacterium | reverse complement strand
GTAAAATAATGATGCGCTCCCCAAACAGACGACTTTCTAGAAACAATTTGTCCATTCACCACTACGGTTTCTTCTCCTAACCAATTATTATGAAATTCAATAAAGGTTTTACCGACTATGATTTTTTGATAATGCATTTTTTAGAAAATTCTATTTTGAGAAAGACTTTGAATTCATCTCTACAATTTTAGTCCAATTTATAGAACCGTTTGGGTTACAGTAATTTTCTGTAAATTCATTAATAAAGAGATTAGTTTTATTACTATATTCAAGATCATACTCTTCATTGTGCTTTTTTGCCTGATACCCTAAAGGTTCAATTATCTCCGTATATAAGCCCTCCCTGCCAGAAATAAATTCCCAAAAATCCTGACCACAGTATCTAGAATAATTTCCTTGATCAGTATTTTTATTCCTACCATAGCATATTCCCAAGACAGGTAATACCATTATTTTGGAATTGCTTGTCCGAAGTGTCCTTTTTGCTGTTTTAAAATAATCCTGAAGCTTTTTGTGCTGTGTACTGTTACCCCAATTAGGTCCAGATTTAATGGAAACTATATATCTTACCGATTCTCTATCAAATTCTAAGTCTATTCCTTCAATACCTGATTTCCAACCTTTGTCTGTTTTTGAGTTAATAAATATAGCTAACCCTTCGAGCCAGTCTCCAAAAATGGTTTCTTCATTAGAAGAAATGAAAGCATCTACAATACTTGAAACTATTTCACTAGCGGAGTTAACATTTTTAGCTTTAAAAAGATAAGGATTTTTTCTCCTTAGTATTTTATCAAGTTTGAGTTTACTCAACCCTTCTATTTTTTTATTATGAAATGTGCTGATATTGTTTTCTACGTATTCTTTGACATCTGTAAGAGTTATCATGTTATTTGTTATTTTTAGGAGTATTTTTATTGCTTAAAAGCAATCTTTAGCATGAGTTTATGCAATATATATTTAAATTCTAAAAAATTGGCAAAATTCACATTTATAGATTTATTTTCTGGGATTGGAGGGTTTCACCTAGGGCTTAAGCGAAATGGTGGTATATGTTTAGGGTATAGTGAGATAGAAAAAAATGCTATTAATGCTTATTGTGCCAACCACGGTATGGAATACTTTCATAATTTAGGTGATATTACAAAAATTAAAAATTTACCTAAGCACGATTTTCTCACCGCAGGTGTTCCCTGTCAAAGTTGGTCAATTGCAGGAAAAAATTTAGGCTTTAATGATGATAGAGGACAACTTTGGAATGATACAATTTATTTACTCAATAAGAGTCGTCCTAAAGCGTTTATCTTCGAAAATGTAAAAGGGTTATCTGATCCTAGAAACCAAAATGCATTAAATCACATATTAAAATGCATTAAAACTTCTGGTTATACAGCAAAAGTGTTTGTTCTAAATTCTTTTGATTATGGCGTTTTACAAAATAGAATAAGAGTTTATATTATTGGATTTGAACAAGCACAGTACATGGATAAATTTAAACTGCCAACCAAAATAAAAATGAATAAAAAACTATATGATGTATTAGATCATATAGAACAACCAAAGCAAGAAAAGAAAAAATTTTCAACAAAAGAATTATTTGGAAATTCTATTCCTTCTTCTAGAACAAGATTTCAAAAACTGGATGAAGTAAACGACTTTTTCCTATTCAATGATATCCGAAATGGACATTCCACTATTCATTCATGGGATTTGATCGTTACTAATAAAGAGGAAAAAGAACTTTGTAATGTAATTTTAAAAAATAGAAGAAAAAAGAAATATGGGAAAAGAGATGGCAATCCATTAAGTTTGAATCACTTAAAGGATTTAATTCCTTCACTATCACATAATACAGTTAAGTCACTTGTTGAAAAAAACATTTTAAGGGTCGTCGAATATTCTTACAATATTGATGAAAATAAAATTACAGAACTATCTCAAAGTGAAGAACAAGTTCTACAGCTTAGTGAAGGTACCAACATAGATATTGATAGTTTAGCCATAGCCAATAAAGCATTACTTGCTGAAGGCATAAAATATAATAAGATTATTACTAATCTTTCACAAAAAAATATTTTATCAGTTGATGAGGTAAGGTATGAATTTAAAAATTCAAAGATCAGTTCTGGAATATTTGGTGTTAATAGAATTTACCTCCCTAATTCAGAAGTGTTTTCTACTCTTGTAGCTAGTGATACTAATGATTTTATCGCCACCAAAGATGTTGAATTTAAAGACATAGCAGAATACAAAAAAGCATTTATTAAACAAATTTTTCTTCCTAAGAATTATAGAAAAATCACTAAAGAAGAAGCTTGTAAAATACAAGGTTTTCCTCCAAATTTTAAATTACAAGAAAAAAGAACTAAGTGGATGAAACTTTTAGGAAACAGTGTATCCGTCCCCGTTGTAGAAAAATTAGCTAATGCCGTAGTACAAACAGGAGTATTTAATTCATAAAGCTATGTTATCAATTCTCGCACTTTATACTCCTCCTTATCCCAAGCCTTAGACGACATCACTTCTCGAAGCATTCTCACCACTTGAAAAATATCTTGATAGCGGAGATATAAAGGGGTTATGCCAAACCGTAAAATATCAGGTGTTCTAAAATCAGAAATAATGCCTCGTCGTTTGATGGCCTGATAAATCGCATGACCTTCGGTATGATGATAAGAAACATGCCCTCCACGTTGTTGGGCATTTCTGGGACTAGCTAATTGAAAGCCATATTCGCTACATTCCTGCTCCATGAGCTGAATAAATAATTCACTTAATTGAATGGCTTTTTGTCGGAGTTGTTGAATACTGGTTTTTTGAAAAATATCGACGCCAGCCTCTAGTGCTGCCATTCCCAAAATAACAGGCGTACCGCATCGAAAACGTTCTATAGAATCAGCAGGCACATACTGAGTTGTAAAAGCAAAAGGGTCTTGATGTCCCATCCAACCTGACAGGACATTTTTAGCTGCTGATTGATGGCGTTTTGCCACATAGATAAAAGCAGGCGCTCCTGGTCCACCATTTAAAAATTTATAGCCACAACCTACCGCAAAATCTACCTGCGCCGCTTCCAAATCCACTTCGATAGATCCCACACTATGGCTTAAATCCCATACGGTCAAGATGCCTTTTTCGTGAGCTGCTTTAGTGATTGACTCTATCTCTTTTATATGTGCCGTTTTGTAATTGACTTGGGTCAACAATAGAACCCCCACTTCCTCTTGTAAAGCATCCAGTAAATTCTCTTGTGAAACTATTTTAGTTTGAATGCGGTTTTGGGTAAAGGCACTAATGCCTTGCATTAGATAGAGATCGGTTGGAAAATTGTCTGTTTCAGATAGAAGTACGGTACGAGTAGGATTCATTTGGAGAGCAGCCGTAAGGGCTTTAAAAAGATTGATAGAAGTAGTATCCGCTACCAATACTTCTTCTTTATTTGCTCCGATTAGCGGTGCAATTTTATTACCAATCCGTTGAGGCGCATCAAACCAACCTGCTTCGGACCAGGAACGTATCAATCCATTTCCCCACTCCTCTTCTAAAGTTACCTTCATTTTTTGAAGGGTACTTTTGGGAAGTGCCCCTAAGGAATTACCATCCATATTAATCACCTCCTTGGGCAATTGGAATTCTTCTCTTAAAAAGGATAGCGCATCTTGTTGGTCTAGTTGTTGACAGTCTTGCAGAGATATATTGGACATAGATGATGGTTGTTAGAATCGCTGATTTCGCTGATTTTTTTAGATTTCGCAGATGAGATTAAGACGATTGGGTTGATTATAGCAGATTAAACATACACGGCACACCTAAAATCCGTATTCATCCTTTGATCCTGAAAATCTAATCTGCGAAATCCATTTATAAAATCAGCGGAATCTGTGATTCAGACTTCTAAAAAAAATCCTACTTTTGCATCAGAAAAATAAAGATAATGTTTCATTTTACAACTACACATCTTTTCAGTTAGCTATTCTAGCAACCACTAGTCGGAAAGCCTTTCCGACTATTCCTTTTTTTATCACTATCAATCTTATCAAGAATGTGTTTGAGAAATGCGTATTTCTCATTTATCATTTCTCATTTTTACAATATGTTAGACAAATTAAATGCTCTAGAAGAACGCTTTTATTACTTGGAAGAACGCCTATCCGACCCTTCGGTCATTAGCGATCAAAAAGAGTATGCGAAAGTAAATAAGGATTATAAGTCTTTGCAAGAAATCGTAAACGTTTCCAAAGAGTACAAAGAAGTATTGGGTAATATTGCTACTGCCAAAGAAATGTTAGGGGAACAAGACGAGGACATGAAAGAGATGGCGAAAGAAGAATTGCAAGAGTTGACCCCTAAAAAAGAAGCCTTAGAAGAGCGTATAAAATTGCTACTCATCCCCAAAGACCCAGAAGATGAAAAAGATGTCATCTTTGAAATTCGGTCAGGTACAGGCGGAGATGAAGCTTCCATTTTTGCAGGAGATTTGTACCGCATGTATTCCAAATATTTTGAATCACAAAAATGGAAAGTGGAAGTATTGAATGTAACAGAAGGAACCGTTGGCGGGTATAGTAAGTTGTCTTTAGAGATTTCTGGCAACAATGTATTTGGAAAATTAAAATTTGAGTCAGGTGCCCACCGAGTGCAAAGAGTCCCTAAAACAGAATCACAAGGTCGAGTGCATACGTCAGCTGCTACCGTAGCCGTGATGCCCAAATTGGAAATGGAGGATGTGGACATCAATAAAGCAGACTTAAAAGTAGATACCTTCCGATCTAGTGGCGCTGGTGGACAGCATGTGAATAAAACGGAGTCCGGGGTACGCTTTACGCATCTTCCAACTGGCGTTGTTTCGGAAAGTACAGATGGACGGTCGCAACATCAGAATCGAGAAATTGCCTTACAACGGTTGTATGCCAAAATATATGAACAGCAACGGGAAGCCCATCAAAATAAGGTAGCTTCCGAAAGAAGATCGTTAGTCGGCACAGGGGACCGTTCTGGAAAAGTTAGAACCTATAATTACCCCCAAAATCGAGTAACGGATCATCGCATTAATTTGACCTTGTATAGCTTAGACAAAATTGTAGAAGGGGATATTTCGGGGATTATCGAGGCGTTACAGGTGGCGGAGAATGCTAAGAAGTTGGAAGGGACAGAGGAGTGAAATAAGACAATCGTATTCATCAAATTATAATGCGAATCGCTAGTTAAAAATCACTACTGGTTTTCAGTGGATTAGAGTCTAAATCATGGTGATTTTTAAAATCACCATGATTTAAGTCGCTGATTATCAATGATTAACAATTTTAAACTGGCGATTCGCATTTATACTTAGTTTTTAGAAAAAACACATTTTAAGCATAAAAGTATGTCTAAATTTCTATCAGATGAAAACCAATATTTTACAAACCTGACTTTGAAAAAAATGAGTTTATTTAGCTCGCTAAACGCACTAATTTTTTCTTCCTCAGAACCACAAATTATTGATTTTTAACGCGAAATAAATTTTAGACCTACTCTTAAAGAAATCAACAGAATCTGCAATTCAGGTTCTAAGACAACTCCGAAAAGTCATCTCCAGTAGTCAATTCCTGCACAGGATTCCGCCAAGTAACATCCTCAGATTCAATTAATTTAGAAGAAACGGCAGGGCCCCAAGTGCCTACTGGGTATCCATAGACCTTAATTTTAGGGTTATTTTTCCAAGCGCTCAGAATCGGTTCGACAAATCGCCACGCTTCTTCTACAGAATCACCTCTGGCATAAAGCGTAGCATCGCCTTTGATAACATCCAGTAATAATCGCTCATAAGCAGCAGGTACATGGGCATTGGTGAGATCGGCGTATTGAAAGTCCATGCCTACGTCTTTCACTTCAAAACCAGCACCTGGTACTTTCATTCCAAATTTTAACAATAAACCCTCATTTGGCTGAATACGGATGATGAGTTGATTGTTATCATTATACACCATCTCTTCTTTGCGGAACAAGGCGTGTGGTGGGTCTTTAAAGGTAATAACGACCTCCGTTACTTTGGTGGGTAAGCCCTTCCCAGTTCGCACATAAAACGGTACATCTGCCCATCGCCAATTATCTATAAAAAATTTGATGGCTGCATAGGTTTCCGTTTTAGAAGTATCTGGCACGCCTTCCTCTTGACGATACCCATTCACTATTTGTCCGTCAATTTTGGAAGAAGTATATTGTCCACGAACAACTTGTTTGGAAACATCCTCTTCTTTAATGGGGCGAATAGATTTTAACAGCTTCAATTTCTCATCTCGAATCGCTTTAGCATCCGCAGAAATAGGAGGTTCCATAGCTACATGAGCTACTATTTGCATCAAGTGATTTTGGAACATATCTCTTAATGCACCTGATTTATCATAATACCCACCTCGACTACCGACGGTTAAATTTTCCGCATTGGTAATTTGTACATGCTCTATGTAGTTGCGATTCCAAAGAGGTTCGAAAATGCCATTAGAGAAACGAGTTACCAATAAGTTTTGGACCGTTTCTTTACCCAAATAATGATCTATTCGATAAATTTGGTCTTCATCAAAGTGTTGCTGCAAATCCCTATTTAAGGCTATTGCTGTTTCCAAATCATATCCAAAGGGCTTCTCTACTACTAATCTTCTCCAACCGTCCTTTTCTTCATTCAACCCATGAGCTGCTAAGCAAGCAGGAATCGTCGTATATAAAAATGGAGGTGTGGACAAATAGAAAATATAATTTCCGCCTATGCCAAATTGCTTATCCATCTTAGCCAACTGTTTCTTGATTTTGGCATAGTCCTTTTTCTCAGCTGTTTGGATAGCGGTATAAGAGAGTCGATCTGCAAAATCTTTCTGCGCTTTTTTCTCTTTGGCAGATAGCTTGATGAATTGGCTATCATAAAAGACTTTCTTCCGAAAGGCAGCATCTGTATATTTAGAACGACTTACCCCTAACACTGCAAAGTTTTCGGGTAAGTACTTGCCTTGATATAACTCGTAGATGGCAGGGATCAATTTACGTACCGCTAAATCGCCTGATGCCCCGAAGATTACAAAGATTACTCCGTCCATGTAATTGGTTGACTAATTATTAATTATATGATTCTTTGACAATTCCCATGAAATACGGCAAATAGCAAATCAGGTTGGCTCGATGTCCACTTCAGGAAAAGTTTCACGGGATATGTCAAAGAGTCAATTAGATGAATGTGCATTAGATCTTTTGATCTAACAACTAAAAATCATTCTCGCAAATTAATAGATAACTGCTTAATTTGCAGCCTCCAAACATAATTAATTATTATTAATCAATAATCAATTCAAAAATGGGTAAGCAATTATATGATTTTGGGATGGTCGGATTAGGCGTGATGGGTCGTAACTTTTTATTAAATGTAGCAGATAATGGTTTTTCTATCATTGGTCTGGACACCAATGCGGAACAAGCAAAGGCATTGGAAGAAGAGGCAGCAGGGAAAGTCGCTAAGGGGACAACGAAGGTAAAAGAATTTGTAGCTTCTTTAAAAAAACCTAGAAGAATCATGCTGCTCGTACCAGCAGGAAGAGTCGTGGATATCGTTATAGAGGATTTGTTGAAGCATGTGGAAAAAGGGGATTTAATTATTGACGGAGGTAACTCCTTCTTTGAAGATACGGACAGACGCTTGGCTTATTTAAAAGAGAAGAAAGTTGAGTTTTTAGGCGTCGGCGTATCAGGTGGCGCAAAGGGGGCTAGATTCGGACCTAGCATCATGCCAGGTGGTTCGAAGAAAGCGTATAATAAAGTCAAGAAGATTCTGGAAGCAGTTTCTGCTAAAGTAAATGGCGAACCTTGCGTGGCGTATATGGGCAAAGGGTCCGCAGGGAATTACGTGAAAATGGTGCATAATGGAATTGAATATGCCATGATGCAACTGTTAGCAGAAAGCTATGATATTTTAAAAAATATCGGTGGCTTATCTAATGAAGAATTACACAAAGCCTACACTAAATATAACCGAGGCAAATTAAAATCCTTTTTGGTAGAAATTACCGCCGCCATTTTTGCACAGCCTGATGATTTGGGCAAGGGTAGGCTGATAGATAAAATCCTAGATAAAGCCAAACAAAAAGGAACGGGTAAATGGACTTCTCAAAATGCAATGGATTTTGGTATTCCTGTACCAACCATTGATGCGGCTGTTACCATGCGAGGAATTTCTTCTTTAAAAGCGGAACGTGTGGCAGCTTCTAAGGTATTAGCAGTCAAAGGAAGCAAAACTAAAATCACCAAAGCAAAACTGGTGAAAGCCGTTGGTGACGCCCTACATTTTGCTTTCGTTACCGCTTATGCGCAAGGGTTGGCGTTGTTGACAGATGCTTCTAAGGAAAAGAACTATGGCTTAGATATGGAAGCGACTGCTAGAATTTGGAGAGGCGGTTGTATTATTCGGGCTAGTTTATTAGAAGATATTCGTCAGGCTTATTCTGAAAATGAACATTTACCGAATTTAATGATAGATCCTACCTTCGCTGCGAGTATGAAGAGAACCCATAAAGCGACTCGGTCTATTATTAAAATGGGGATAGATGCGGGGGTTCCTACTTTGGCATTTTCTGCGTCTCTTGCTTATTTTGATGCGTACAGAGATGGTCGTTTACCGTTGAATCTAGTACAAGCACAAAGAGATTATTTTGGTTCGCATACCTACGAACGAACGGATAAGAAAGGAAAGTTCCATACAGAATGGTCGTAGGGGCAACCCTTGTGGTTGCCCTCGTCCTATTAAAGGAATTGGATAACCACAAGGGTCCCCAACAAAATTAAAATTTCATCAATACCGTTCCCTAATCGTCTGAAAGCCATGCGTCAAAGCCCGAATAATTCCCTTCTCCTTAGGGTCATAAATCCAATTCGTGTCAAATACCGCCAACACATTTTCATTCGCATCATTCCCCAAGGTTAAGCAGTGAAATTGGGTATTTTTATTTTGTTGATGGTAGCGAATTTGTTCCAATACATCGTCATCCATTTTAGACATGATAAAGTCAGAGACCATCAAAATATCTGCATCTTCATACTCGTGGGTGCCTAGTTGTCGGATGGCTTCGTAGAGGGCGAGGGTAGCATCCGTGCCTCCGTAGAAAGACATTTTTAGAAAGGCGGCAATGTCGTCTATGCTATTAGCGATGTCGTATAAATTGAGCGTTTGTATGCCAATCGAAAAATTAATCAAGTACGCTTTTCTGTTTTGGTTCATTGCCATTTTTAGGATCCCTAAGGTGAGGATCTTAGCAATTTGCTCAGGTCGTCCATGCATAGATTCGCTCGTATCCACACAGATAATAAAAGGGCCTTTTTCTTTTTGATTAATGCGTTGATTGACTTCCGTGTAGTGGTCTTCGCTAGTGACTAATTTCTTATCCTCGTAACGGAAGGTGAGTAATTTTTTATCCGCATATTTTTTGAGGAATAATAATTCTGTTTGAGAATCACTTAATAGACTGGCTTCTGAACTAAGCATATTGGTCAAGTCATCGCTTTCTTTTACGCCTACGATTTCCGATTTACTAAACTCATCTACCACCCATTCTTGCCGAATAATGGTCTTTTCAAATTCCTCTTCTTCGATTTCAATTTCTGCCTCTCGCATATTACCCAATAGGTCTGCTAGTTCTTTTAAAGATTGTTCATTCTGTAACAATTCATCATAGTGATTCAATAATTCAAAAGAAGTTTCTTGCCATAGCTTGCGAGACATATCCCAGCCCAGATAATCCGTAAAAGGATTGATGAACGCTCGAATCTTATTATATTCCGTCACCTTCTTGCTCATGAAGTCTATATAAGATTCTTGCTCTTCTTCAAATTTAGATAGTTGAAAATCTAGGATTTTAGCGTAGAGCAAAGCATCCCATTGGGCGAGTAGATCGTGGAATAAGACTTCTATTTTTTCTTTGTCTTTTTTCGAGATTTCGGAAATAGAAGACGTTTGTATGAGTGCTTTGAATTTTTCCTTAAAAAAGAAATGATCTAATTCGGTGCGATCGTACACACTGCTCAAATAATCAGGCAATGCCCCCCATCGCTTCACGAAGGTATGTAAAGGCGTGACTGCCCATCCTTCCAAGCGCTGCTGCTCGTCTTCGAAAGGATTCTTCCTTCTAGACTTACTATAAGCTTTTCGTAGCCAATACAAAATATCTAGGATGACTTGCTTTCGCAGGTGGTTGTTATATGCAGTTACCTCCAATAGACCCTCTATCAAAAAAATGCGGTCTAGTGCTTTTTGGAAATACTCAAAATATTGGTCATTTAAAGAAGGGATGAGGTGGCGGTCTGGATCAAATTTATTTTGGATGTATTGGACAATATAGGTCCGCATCCGCTTGTCTAGCAGGTTCCCGAATTCTATGAAGCGGTTGTATTCTTGTTGTAGTTCTTTTTCTAGATCTTGTACTGGCACTTGAGTTTTTTTTGAACCACATTAGTTCACATAAGTCCTTTCACATTAGCACACAAAGTAGCATAGGGCTTCGGCAATAAATAACCTACCCACATAGGTATTTCTCGCAAAGGATCGCAAAGGTTTCGCAAAGTACGCTAAGTTAGTAAAAGGTCTAGCTTTGCGTACTTTGCGAAACCTTGGCGAGACTTTGCGGGAGACAAAATTTGGGTAAGTTATTTATTTGTCTCATATGTGAACTAATGTGAAACTACTTATATGAACTAATGTGGTTCAATCCTAAATATTAGTATAAGCAAACTGCAACTTCTCCAAGTTCAACTGCAATTGCCGAAGATTAGCCGCTACTTCCTCAAAGTTCTTTTTTACTACCTCCGAAAACTCCCCATCGACAAATAAATTGTTGTCCAGCAAATCCATTTCGGCAGGACGATTGTCATTCATGTTTTGTAACTGTTGATGGATAAAAGCAGTTAGTTTTTGATGGCGCTCGTCCCAAAATTTCTGGACAATAGCGTGGGGTTTTTTAGAGATGATTTCGTTTTTATCCACCAATCTAGTTTGCAAACTATAGATCGCTGCAGCAGAATCATGGTGTACCTCAATCGTGTTTTCTTGTTTCCCTTTGCTGGCTCGCACTCGGTTCACTAGGTTTTTATGCTCATCATAAAAATTGGTGACTTGCGGGTCATCTATAGAGAGCGCACGATATTGTTTAATCGTCACCAATACCCCTTGGAACTTGCTGTCTTGTTTTTCCAATTTAAAATACTCATCCTCAATAGGCATCAACTGCTCAGTGGATACGGTGTGTGTAATTCTAATTTCTCGTTCTACTTCTTCTTGGAACTCCTTTACCTCTTTTTTAAGAGAGGTCAAATTAACGGCCATTGTATAGCCATGCTTGGCAATGGCCTCTGTCAAAATATCTCGGATGATTTGTCGCTGGTCTGGGCTACCCCACAGGCAATGATTCATCAGAAAGCAATCCATTAAATCTACTTTGGAGCGACCATTCAAAAAAGCGGAAGTGCGCATTAGGCGAACCATTTTTTTCCATCGCCTATCGTGCACCGTAATGGGATGACCAGCATTGGCGATTCGCACATTATGTTCTTCCAACTTGATTTTAACTAATTGGATGGTATTCAATACTTCTGGACCTATTTCTATTTGATCTATCAAACCACTCCATTTGTCCAATTCTTCGTTGCTCAATTTTAAGTTGGCTGGAATATCATCTTCATACACATCCTTCACATCGGTTATCATGGTTAGGAAATTGCTGAATTGTTTGATATTCCCTAACTCCAATCGCAATAGAAAGCGATCCCAAATAGGCGCAAGATTCGCACTTTTGGGAGGCAACTCATTGGAGGCGGTAATAATGCCTCGAATCTCCACCTGCATATCCTCATCCCCATTTCGATAAATCTTCTCATTTAAAATGGTCAACAAGGCATTTTGAATGGCAGGTCCTGCTTTCCAGATTTCATCCAAAAAAACAATATTTGCACCTGGCAAGTACCGATCTGTTAATCGTTCGTATTTATCTTCTTCCTTTAGCTTTTTAATAGAAATCGGTCCAAATACCTCATCGGGCGTACTAAACTTACTCATCAAATACTCAAACGATACCCCATCCAAAAAGGCATGTTTTAATCGTCTGGCAATCAAGCTTTTTCCCACCCCTGGAGGACCTAATAGGAAAATACTTTCTCCTGCTATAGCACATAATAAGGACAGACTTACCGCTTCTTCTCGCTCGTATAAGCCGCTGCATAGTTGGGTTAGTAAGTCTTTTACTTTGTGGTGGACGGCTATGGGTTGGTCGATTGTTTGATCCATAGTTTATGAAAGGGATTTATTGGGAAAAGGTTCAAGGATTAATGTTTTGTAAGCAATGAATTTGTCAAAATTAATTCAAGTTTTATATAGCCTTAATTTTCTAATCACGCTAACGCAAAGGCTCCGCCTTGGGCTTCTTACTTGCTAGCGCAAAGGCTCCGCCTTGTGCTTCCTATCCGCAAGGTTTAACCTTGCAAATAATAGGGGCAAGGTAGAACCTTTGCCCCAGCGTGGTAAAACCTTTGCGCCAGCGTGATTTTAAGGCTTACTAAACAAAGGCGGATATTTCAAATGATGTTGACTAGCTTGCTGAAAAGCATTCGCAAAAGCCAGAATCACCCCCTCCTGATATAAATTGCCAATAAAAGTAATACTGGTAGGATGCCCTTTTTTATCAAAACCAGTTGGCACCATCACCACTGAATGACCCGTCAAATTGGTTATCAATAATTGCTGCCCAGGTTCGTGAAATATTGGTTTTCAGCCGATAGAAATTTAGACATACTCTAAGGTCAAACTAAAAAGTAGTACTAAATATTCGGTCATCGTTTTGTTTTTTAAATAGAAAGTTAATCAATAGTATAAAGATACTAACCATCTTTTCAAAAGAATTACTTATCTTCGATTCAAATATTTGACTATTGAATGTAGTAACAACTTTGAAATACGCAACATTCAAGATTCGATCATTCAAAATTATTCAATGGACCGACGAAAAATCTTAAAATATGTAGCCTATGCAACAGGGGCAGCCGTCGCTGCACCATTGGCAAATTCACTGCTAGTCAGTTGTCAATCAGAAGCAGCTAAGACTGCGGGGAATGTTGCCAAATCGGGTTTGAGCTTTTTCAAACCAAAAGAATTTGCTACCATTAAAGAAATGGTGGACATTATTTTACCCAAAACAGATAGTCCTTCCGCTACGGAGGTAGGCGTGCATGAAATGATTGAGCACATGGTGGGCAACGCTTATCGTCCCGATGCTAGAAAAGCTTACCAAGAAAAGTTTGCTGCCTTTTATAAATACCTAGGAGAGAACAATTATGGAGACTTAGATGGAGTAGGTAAAATGGATTTGCTAACTACTTTGGACAAATCCACAGACGACGTATCGAAAGCAGCTAGAAGTGGCTATTTAAATTTAAAACAACAAACCATTGCCTATTATCTAACTTCCGAAGAAGTAGGCACTAAATTTTTAAACTACCTACCTGTACCAGGCGAATATGAGCCTTGTATCTCTTTGGAGGAAACAGGTGGCAAAGCATGGGCACTATGAATTATAATGCAAAAGGAAAAGCCGAAGTTACCTATGATGCCATCGTCATAGGGTCCGGTATCAGCGGCGGATATGCCGCTATGGAACTGTGCAAAAAGGGCTATAAGACCTTAATGCTAGAAAGAGGACCAATGCGCAAGCATGGGGATTACCCAACCGCAGGATTGGACCCGTGGGATTTACCAAACCAAAATCGGGTGACAGCGGAGGAAGTAGCACAACATTATTTTAAACAAGATAGATTAAGTTGGTGGGTAAGAGAAGATCACAAGCACTTTATCAACAAAGACGATGAATATCCTTATGATGAGGTAGAACGATTCGATTGGATTCGAGGGCATCATGTAGGGGGGCGATCTATCATGTGGGGTAAACATTGTTATCGCTGGAGTGACATTGATTTTGAAGCGAATGCCAAGGAAGGGATTGCGGTGGATTGGCCTATTCGATACAAAGATATTGAGCCATGGTATGACTATGTAGAACCATTCGTTGGCATTGCTGGACAAAAGGAAGGATTGAAGCAAGTTCCTGATGGAAAATTCTTACCTCCCTTTCCATTAAATTGTGCGGAGCAGCATCTCCGAGAATCAGTATTGAAAAAATTTCCTAGAAGGGTGATTACGCCTGGGCGAGTCGCTAATTTATCGCAGTATGATCCTGCGGTACATAAAGGAACGAGGGGGCAATGTCAGTCTCGTGGTAGGTGTGTACGTGGTTGTCCATTTGGTGCTTATTTTAGTAGTTTATCAGCTACCATTCCCGTTGCCGAAGAAACAGGCAATTTGACGATTCGAGCAGACAGTATCGTTTACGAAATCGTGTTTGATAAAGAATCAGGAAAAGCTAGTAGCGTCCGAGTGAAAGATCGCGTGTCAGGAGAAGAAGTAGAATACTTTGCTCGTATTATTTTCTGTAATGCAAGTACAGTTGGGACAACCGCCATTTTACTAAACAGTCGTTCAGAAACCTTCCCTGATGGTTTAGGCAATAGCAGTGGCGAGTTGGGGCATAATATGATGGATCATCATTATGGGATGGGGGCATCAGCTGTTTTGCCGGGTATGGAAGATACCTTTTACAAAGGACGAAAACCTGTGGGTTTTTATATTCCAAGATTTAGAAATATTGATGCCGCTACTAAACGGAATGATTACCTAAGAGGATTTGGCTATCAAGGAGGGGCATCAAGAGGTAACAATATTCCAGAAGGCGTGATAGGTACAGATTTAAAGAAAACCATTTTTGAGCCAGGACCTTATCGCATTAGCATGACTTGCTTTGGGGAAATATTGCCTCATCATGATAATAGAATGTTCCTGAATTTTGATAAAAGAGACAAACATGGAATGCCGATTATCACCTTCGATGCAAAATTAAGAGAGAATGAAATTAGTATGCGAAAAGACGGCGTACAATGTGCAGAGGAAATGCTAGAAGCAGCAGGCTGCAAGGACATTTCTTCTTATAATAATGCCACAGCACCTGGTGCCTGCATCCATGAAATGGGAACTGCTAGAATGGGGCGTGATCCTAAAACGAGTGTACTCAATAAATGGAATCAGATGCACGAAGTGCCGAATGTGTTTATAACGGATGGGGCTTGTATGACCAGTGCAGCGACACAAAACCCTAGTATTACTTATATGGCATTGACGGCTCGGGCGGTGGATTATGCGCATCGGCAAGTGAATGACGGGGTTTTATAATTAACTGAGAATGGAGAATTGAGAATTGCAAGCGGTACTTGAGGTCAACGTTTAGTTAATGCTCAATTTTTAATTCTCCATTCTCCATTATAAACCATTTCCTCCAAACACTGTTACCTTACCAAAATAATAATAGTATGTTTGGATTATTCAAAAAGAAATCTCCCAAAGAAAAATTAGAAAAGAAATACGAGCAGTTACAGCAAGAAGCCTTTGAGCTCTCCAAGACGAATCGCACATTAAGTGATGAAAAATATGCGGAAGCGCAGGAGGTCTTGAAGGAGATAGAAGCGTTGGAAAAAGAATAGGTTTTTTGGTTAACATGCCACAAAACCACAACGCCTTTTAAAAATAGAAAAGCCCACCTCTAATACAAGAGGCGGGCTTTTACTGTTTTCTAGTCGCTCAATCACAACTCAGCGTTCAACTTTTGGGCTTTCTGATGATAAGAGTGACCCTTATCATCTATCATTTTATTCAGCAGGGTTTTAAAAGTAGCATCTTGTTGCTTATTTGCCAGTAAGGCTAGTAATTGATACCACTCTGCTTTTTCCACAAATCGGATGTCTTGGCTCTCAACTACTTTTCCAAAAGTAGTACTAGCAGCAGAATAGTTTTCATTATGAAGGTAACAATGTCCCAAGTGCAATTGGGCTTCCCTGTACCCCTTATCTTCCATAGGTATATTTTTAAAGAAATTAATCGACTCTTCATAATTTCCAGCCTTGTATGCCTCAAAGCCTATTGCAAAAGGATGCACATCTGTCGCATCGCCACTTCTATTGGACTCAGGCATTTGATATCCATCATAATACTCATCAAATAAATTATTTGAAGAATCAAATTGTGATCCGAAGAAACCTATCAATAAAATTACACTCGCCGCAGCTGCCAATATGGAGAATAAGGAACGACGCTTTATCGTGCCTGATGCAGTAGTAGCAGGTGCTACTCTTGCTGGCATTTCTACTACTTTAGTAGTTCTAGTAGAATCTTTCTCACGTAACAAATTAAGTTCCTTTCGCAAGTCAGACTCAATTAGCAACTCAATAGCATCCTGAGCAATGTGATGCTCATCCACTAAGGCAGCTAAAGTAGTATCTGCTTTTACTTGTTGCTCAAAGTCAGCTAAGGCAGAACCTTTGAGTTCACCAGCCAAGTAAGCTTCTATTGTATCAAATTGTTGTTGCGCATCCATATCTATCGCTCTTTAAGTGTATTTACTAATTTTGGATGTTTTTTAATGATTTCTAGTAGGGATTTATGACACCGATATTTGTTTTTTCTCGCCATCGCAGCACTACTAAATCCTAATTCTTGGGCTATTTCCTCCATCGAGTAGGATAATTTCCATAACTCTAGGATTTTCTGGCATCTTTCGCCTAATTGCCCTACTAAAGATTGGAGGATTTCTTTCTGCTCGTCTGTGAATAGTAGTTGTTCAGGAGTAGTGGTATCGGTAGAGTCCATTTCAGAATGGTCTTCTTTCAAGGTAACTTTGCCTTGTTTTCGGATTTGATTCATCCATAAAAACCGGCAAATGGAGTATAAATACCCTTGGACAGAAGTTTCTTCTTTGAACTTATTTTGTCGGATATTGCGGTCTAATACAATAATACCTTCGTGGAACATATCCTCTCCATCGTGGTAATTGCCACTGTTTCTGGTGACAAATTGTATAATTTTACTCTTCAAAGAGGCATCTTGGTATAAAAACCGAATGACTTCTTGTCTTTTTGGACCACCACTTTTGATCGCCGCTATTACCTCTTTGTCGGTGTATGTATCAGCCTTCATTAAAGAGTGTTAATAGTTCTAAAATTGTACCCAATATGGGGGAAAAATTCGTTTTATAAACGGAAAAGTAGTTGACGGGAGCAAGGAGATAGGGGTATTGGTGTGAAAAGAATAGTAAATGGACAACAAATTCCCTCGAATTCCATAACTCACAACTCTATCAAATTACAAAGAAAAGAAAAATTAGTTCGGAGTCAAAATGCAAAAGCATATATATAATATGATACTTTCTTCTAAATATTGGCTAGGATGCCTACTATTATTAGGAGGAATGGTCGCTTGTGAAAATGATTTAGCAGAGGTGCAGAAATTTATCGTAGAAGACCAAGTTGCTATTGAAGTAGGGGAAGAAGTAGAGGTCATCTATAGTGATTCTGGCAGAGTGCAGATGAAAGTAATAGCACCTATTTTACATAGACATTTAGACAAAAAAGAACCCAAACGTGAGTTCCCCAACGGCTTGGAAGTCTATTTTATAGGGGAAGATCAAAATGTAGAAAGTTGGCTAAAGGGCAAATATGCTATTGAAATAGAAAATAAACAACTCACGACCATTCGAGATAGTGTGGTCTTGGTGAATAAAAATGGAGAAAAATTGGAAACCGATCACTTGGTTTGGGACCAAAAATCAGGTAAAATCTATACCGAGCAGCTAGTTCGAATGACCACCATTGATAAACGTATCTGGGGCTATGGCTTTGAAGCAGACCGAGAGTTTAAGACTTGGTCTATCAAAGCCGTCAAAGGAGAGTTGAAGGTGGACCCTAATAATTTGAGTAATTGAGTGGACGAGTTGCGAGTTGCGGGTGAACGGGTTTTCCATCTAATTGGAAAACCCGTTCACTCGCAACCCATCCTCCCAAAACAATTAAAATTTTCTTAACTTTAATCTACCAAGTGACTGCTCATATTTAAAATAGTCCAAATTATGAAATGCAGTCCGTATTTCATCATGTAAAAATCAATGATATGAATTTCGATCGCTTAACGAAGTCAAACAACCCCATGATAAAGGAGGAGGTGGTATCAGGCCGTTCTCCCATTGAACGAGCTGGTAGTGGTGTCATGACCATGTCTGGAAGTATCAATAAATGCTTAATGTTATTCGGTATATTACTAGTGGTAGGCGCTTTTGCTTTTATGAATCCACATCCTTATATGATGATGGGTGGAATTATCGCAGGAATGGCGATTAGTTTTTTGAATTCTAGAGATTTATCTAAGTCTGCCATTTATGCGCCCCTATTCACGGCTGCCTATGGCCTATTTGCGGGTGCGTTAACTGCCATGTACGCTGCTGCTTACAATGGAATCATATTTCATGCAGTAACGATTACGCTGTCTATTTTCTTTTCCATGTTATTCTTGTATAAGTCTGGTTTAATTACCGTAACAGATAAGTTTAGAAGTGTGATTATGACCGCAGTGGGTGGTATTATGATTTTATACTTAGTATCCTTTGGAATGTATATGTTCGGCTACAATATGCCGTTTTTACATGACCAAACACCAATAGGTATTGGTATTAGCTTAGTAATTGCCATTGTTGCTTCTCTAAAGTTATTAGTAGATTTTGATAATTTTGATAGAGGAGTAAAATCTGGTTCTCCTGAATATATGGAGTGGTATATTTCTAAAGGATTGGTATTTACTACGATTTGGTTATACTCTGAGGTTTTATTCTTGGTTTCTAACTTTATGGGATCGGAATAATTGAGAATGAAGAATTGAGAATTTTTTCTCTCAATGATTAAATATATAAAAAGCCCTTTTTGCAAAACTGCACAAAGGGCTTTTTACATTATATATGCCTAGTAAGTGTCGTACAAAATTCTCAATTCTCCATTTTTAATTCTCCATTCTTAAAAGGTTTTATGTTTTTTAAAAAAGATTAAAAAAAATTGTTTAGTGAAAGAATTTGTTTTATATTGCGCTCAAATTATATTTTTTTGTTTTAAAAGACTGTTTGACTTACAGGCAGTTTACTCAAAAAAACAACAATGATTAGAGAAGACAGAATCCAACTAAATAATCGTTTTATCAAAGTTTTTAATCTCTTAGAAGAAAGAGGAGACATCATTTTAAATGATCGGAATGGAAAAGGAATGGGAGATTTCGCAGACAGGATTTTAGGTAATCGAGCCTATGGTCATATTGTAAGAGCTTTTTTAAATCCTGATGATAAACGGGTAATTGATTACCGTCATGCTAAAATGATTTGCCAAGTATACGGTGTCAATGAAAGCTATTTACTAGATGGTATTGGTACGCCATTTGGGTTTGATTTGCCGCAAAGCAATGCTGCAATTGATGAGACGGTATCTCAAGGAAATATCTTATTTACGACTACTAGTGCATTTGCAGGTAGTGCCGTAGAGGCGGGAAGTTTTGCTCCTGAAGACAAAGAGTTTTTTGCTATACCTGGTGTTGCAGGCGGCGGCCTAGTTGCCTTCCCGATTGATGGTAATAGTATGGAGCCCGTTGTCATGGATGGCGATATTGTGGTATGCAAGGAAGTATCTAGCCTAAAAGATATAAAGGAGAATGAGATTTATGCCATAAAATCGAATGGTACCTTATGGGTAAAATATGTGCAATTAGTACAGGATCCAAAAGGTAGAATCGTAAGACTGAAATTGATTTCTGCTAATTATCTAGAGCACGATCCATTTGAAGAAGAAGTAAATTCTTACACCCGATTATATAAAGTAATTCGAAGAATTAGTGCCATGTAGTGTGCATTAAACTCTAAACTACAAGCACCAAATTCCAACTATTAATCAATTGGAATTTGGTGCTTGGAATTTGGAATTTCTCTAGACACTTCTTCTGTTCTTAGCTCCCCCTTTTATTAGAAATGAACGAATCATTTCCAGACATATCTCCGAGAAAACATCAATCCTAAACACAAGTATTTCATCACTACTATAACTGCTGCGGTTATGGCAATAAGTACTGATGTTTATCCTAATATACTGTATTCCAATGTATCTGCTTTTGCAGGCAATACAGTTGGGTTAGAGATAAATGAGAAAAGAGAAAGATTTCGGATTCCTGGCATTACAGGGTCATTGGTTGCATTCACCATTGAAGGGAATAGCATGGCTCCTACTATTAAGTCAGGAGATATGGTGATCTGTAGTGCGCTTGCCGCCTTGGCAGATATCAAAGAGAATGAAATTTATGTCATTGTTTCAGAAGAATTTGTCTGGGTCAAAAGGCTACAACTCGTCAAAGGAAAAAGTGGCACTATCTTACAACTCAAACTGATTTCTGATAATCACTTAGAGTATGATCCTTTTGCTATTGAAGTTGGAAGGATCAAAAAAGTGTTGAAAGTCAAGCTTAAATTGACGGGGCTTTAATCTGTTTTTATAGACTTATCTCTGCTTTAAGCCTTCTGTTTTGGTGCTGACTTTAGTATAGATTCCAGGCTTATCCAGTGACGGAAAGTCACGGGATAATAGGAGTCTCAAAAGTTTATAAACTGGGAACAGCTTTCATTTATGCCTCTATAACTTATCAATCCCTTCCAAAAGAACCTATTGCCAAGTAACGAAACTGCTAAGCAACCTTACCATTTTAAACATCCATTAACCAAATACTAAAGTCTAATTGCTTTTTAAGCCTACCTAAAGTAATTTTGCAATCCTTTTTATAGTCTTTGACAATTGACGTAGTACTACGTTTCAAAAGTTTTGATTAGTATTTGCTCGCCGCCTTTGGCGTCTCGCAAATAGGGTTCTTAGGAGGCAGGGATTTCAAAATTGGCTTTAAAAAAGCCAATTTTGAAATACCTGCCTCCTACAAACCTACTTGCCGA
>CALJIQ010000118.1 GCA_937973995.1 uncultured Saprospiraceae bacterium | reverse complement strand
ATTGTGATCTTACCGTAAGCTACCCAACTTTATTAAACGAAACGGTAGCAGGAGCCAATGATGGGGCAGTGACTGCCTTAGGTGGTAGTGCTACGATCACTGCCTTCACTTATGTGTGGTTTAATATGGCAGGGAATGTGGTTGGAACCAATGCAGGTATCTCGGGACTGGCAGCAGGGAACTATGCAGTATTAGTTAGAGATGCCGTGAATATTAGTTGTTTGCTTAGAGACACCATTACCATTGGTGCGGGAGTTACGGCTTGTAATATTGGCGTCAATATTTCTGTTGTGGACGAAACTACTGTTGATGCGAATAATGGGATGGCTACTGCACAAGGTACAGGTGCTTCGGGTAATTATACCTACACTTGGTCTGATCCAGCAGGGAATGTATTACCATTGACTACGCCAACGATAGCTAATTTAGCTCCAGGTATTTATACGGTCATTGTTAGAGATGCGATAGATGCTGCCTGTGCTATTACTCAGCAGGTAACCATTTCAACAGGTCAACCAGTTAATCCTTGTAATATAGGTCTGACGTTCACGAATATCGTTGGGGAATCCGTAGCAGGTGCAAATGATGGAACTGCTACTGCACAAGGGACAGGTGCTTCTGGTAATTACACTTATGCTTGGGTAAACTCCAGCGGTACTATTGTAGGAATCACTCCTACTTTGAGTAATTTAGCACCAGATGTTTATTCTGTAACGGTTAGAGATGCAATAGATCAAAATTGTGTAACGGCCATAACGGTAACCATTTCTGCGGGTGTACCAGTTGATCCGTGTAATATAGGTTTGACTTTCCCTAATATCAGAGCAGAATCCGTAGCAGGTGCAAATGATGGATCAGCGACCGCACAAGGTACAGGTGCTTCTGGTTCGTATCTGTACACTTGGGTCAACTCTAATGGAGTTATTATTGGTCAGGCTGCTACCATGATTAATTTAGCACCAGACGTTTACTCTGTAACGGTTAGGGATGCGATAGATCAGACTTGTGTAACCGTAATCACCGTAACGATTGAACCAGGACCAGTCTCCACAGGACTTACACTAGGAGGACGTATTCTTCATCCGAATGGTACGGTTGGTATTACTGGCGCAAATGTAAACCTAACAGGTGGTCTGACTACTTCTACAACGACCAATGCAACGGGTAATTATGCTTTCAATGTGGCACAAGGTGGTTCTTATACGATCACGCCATTTGAGGATAGGAATTATAATGCTGGTGGAAATGTAGATTTAGTAGATGTTCAAGAAATACAAGCGCATATTGTTCGGAATGATCCTTTAGATAATCACTATGAATTAATTGCGGCGGATGCAGATAGAAATGGAGTGATTGAATCAAGAGATTTATCTCATATTATCAGAACGGCACTATTAAATGTACCGTTCCCGAATAATACGTCTTGGAGATTCATTCCTACGAATTTTACCTTCCCTGCCTTTATGGATTATGGATCACCAGTAACGGGGTATCCAGAAACTAGGTCGGTATCCAATATGACGATAGATATTTTAGATCAAGATTTCATAGGCGTGAAGATCGGAGATGTAGCTACTGGTTTTGCAACGAATCCGTTCCGAGCAGGATCCTCTAGCAGAGCAGCGTTCCAGTTTGTTGTAAAAGATCAAGCATTGAAGGCTGGAGAATTGATAACGGTTCCTGTAAAAGCCAATCAATTTAATGATCTATTGGGCTATCAAATGACCTTAGCTACGAATAATAGTTTACAATTAGAAAATGTAGTTCCTGGTGCGATAGCTGATATCAGTATGAATAACTTTGGTCAGAACGAATCACAGGCGGATATATCTACGCTTTGGGTAAGTGCGTTCTCCACTAGCTTTGGATCAGAGGAAGTATTATTTACTTTACAGTTCCGAGTGCATACAGATGGACAGTTATTAAGCGAGGTATTGGATATTACTTCTGAAAAGATTCCTGCTTACGGCTTAAGAGGAGACTTTAGCGATACGAGTATCGGATTAGTCTTTGAAGAAGCGGAGATTGAAAATGGCGTATTTGAATTGTATCAAAACCGACCAAATCCATTCAAAGCCACTACTACGGTAGGCTTTAATTTACCAGAAAGAGGTCTAGCGACCCTACGTATATATGACTTATCCGGTCGCCAAGTACATAAGGTAGCGAATGAGTTTGCCAAAGGTTATAATGAGGTGCCCATTCAAAGTGAAGTATTACCAAGTACTGGCGTTTTATACTACGAGTTGGAAGCTGCTGGACAAGTGGCTCGACGAAAAATGATATTGATTGAGTAGAAACTCCCCCCAACCCCCTCTTAAAAGAGGGGGAGTCTCCTCCGAATTGAATGGTTTGAATCGGAGGAAACTCCCTCCCTTGTAAGGGAGGGCTGGGGAGGGTTCTTACCACTTCTGTCAAAAACTGTCCAAAATTCCATAAAAGAGCCGTGTGCCGACCACAATTAAAGCGGTTGGCACACAGTTCTTTATATATTTGTCTTGTAAAACACCTAGCAAGTAGCTTAGACCGCTGGTCTGAGCAGTCCTAGCAGGTAGCTCAGATCAGTCCTAACACGCAAGTCTGAGCAGTTCTATAACAGACAACTGTTTTTTTGCTCAGACCAGCGGTCTAAGCTACGAATATAGATACCGAAAATCGATTATAAAAATGCAACGATTAGTCCCACTATCCGATAGTACTCCTTTCTTTGAGAGAGCCTTACCTATAGACAATTTCCATACAATCTAGGGCAAAGTGTTACTATTTGACCGTTATCGTCGGTGGGATTATACAATTAACAATTAGCAATGAATAATTAGCAAGAGCTAACTGCACATTGTTCGTTGTTCATTGTTCATTGCACATTGTCAATTGCTAATTGTAACTAAACAATATGCGGAAATTTTTACTCCTTTTATTCACCCTTATACTTGTCCGCTTTGTTGATGTAGGGGCACAGGACATAATTCTTACTCTTCCTGAAGGAGAGAGTGTAACTTGTGGACAGGAGATTACTATACCCGTGACGGTTAGTAATTATATTGATGTTAACACTTTACAATTCCAAGTTCAATGGGATCCTATGGATTTTGAATTGGTGGATTCTAATGCGGTTAATGTCTCTCTCCTATTGTATGATGTAAATCAGCCTTTCTTTGTTTCTGCGGGTACTTTTAGTTCTATCCTAAACCTTCCTGATGGTACAGTATTGATTGAACTGACTCTTCGTGCAATCTCTGAAAGTAGTAATTCTTCAAATGTGTTCATTTCAGATGTTACAGGTTTGAGTGCTAGAGATTCCGATTTAAATTTTATTCCTATTCAAAGGGACACAGCCATTTTTAATTTTTCTGCACCGTGTTCTTCCACCCTCCCTCCATCTATTGTTTGTCCTGCTCAAAATGTATTTACAATAGGACAAGGACAAACATCAGCGGTTATTAATGGGTTAACGCCAACAATCAATGATGATAATGGTTCGGTGAATATTTTGTATAATTTGGTATTCAATAATATGACTACTTCTGGAACAGGTGATGCTAGTGGGGAGACCTTCAATATAGGAACAACTACCTTGACTTATCTTTTAGTGGATACAGGTGGAAATATTATTGACCAATGTGAGGTAGGCATTTCACTAGTGGAAGATATTGGAGTAGTAGATAATAGCGTATTGATTGGAACTGCTGCGGCTGATTGTAGTACTGGAACGGTAACTTGTGTCGATATAAATATGGGGGCAGTACAAGATATATCAGACTTGCAATTTGCAATAGAATGGGATACTTCGTTATTGATGCTTACATCAGGTGATGAGAGTCCTGCTTTAGACCAAGGTGCATTACTAAATATTACGGAAGGGGTAAACGGAATAGCTACATTTAGTTTTGTTGATCTAACATTAGCTGGAAAAGATTTTGTCACTAATGAAAATCTATTCACACTTTGTTTTCAACCAAAAACAGATGGAGTAGCTACCATAGAGTTTACGAATAACATTAGTGGAGGAATAGCATTTAATCAAAGTAATGGTGCGGGAGGAATCGGTCCAGAAATTACCGATCAAATAGGATTAGTAAATGGTAGCATTGCCATTTCTAATTGTACAACTACGACTCCTCCAATGCCTTCTACCAATGGCGTGTCCATCGGTTCAGGTACTGCTGCCTGTGGTCAAGCAGGACCAACTTGTATAGATGTAACGATTGCTGAATTCCAAGATTTAGCCAATATTCAATTCTCCGTTAATTGGGACCCGAGTGTTCTGCAATTTGTATCGGTTAATAGTAATACTTCGCTGCTAAATATAAACTCTACCAATTATGGTCAACTGAGAACAGGAGATGGTATTTTAAATTTTTCTTGGTTTGATTTGGATTTTAATGGGCAAGACTTTGCAGCAAATGATGTGCTGTTCACCTTGTGCTTTAACCCTTTGTCAGATGGCAATGCGGCCTTGACTTTTTCTAACGATGAAACAACCATCAGAGTTAATCAATATGATGCCTCTTTAAATCAAGTTGAAATTACAGATAATTTAGACTTTTCTGATGGAAACATTCAGGTATCCAATTGCGCCATTACTCAACCCCCTACGACTACCAATGGAGTAGCATTGGGTTCAGTAGCTGCTGCTTGTGGGCAAGGTATTCCTGCTTGTATAGATGTGACAATTGCTGAATTTCAAGACCTAGCCAATATTCAATTCTCTGTCAACTGGAATCCATCCGTTTTACAATTTGAGTCCGTTACGAATAATGATGCTATTTTAAATCTTGCGTCAACAGATTATGGTCAATTGAGAACGGGAGATGGTATTTTAAATTTTTCTTGGTTTGATTTGGATTTTAATGGACAAGACTTTGCAGCGAATGATGTGCTGTTCACCTTGTGTTTTAATCCATTGTCAGATGGCAATGCGGCCTTGACTTTTTCTAATGATGAAACAACCATCAGAGTTAATCAATATGATGCCTCTTTAAATCAAGTGGAAATTACAGATGGGTTAGCATTTTCTGATGGAGCGATTTCGATTTCTAATTGTAATGATGGTCCTGCTATTGGAATTGACGGGGTGTCCATAACTTCCGAGACCTCTAACTGTGAGGCAGGGACGCAGACTTGTGTGGATGTATTAATAGCGGAATATGATGATTTAGCCAATATCCAATTTTCTGTCAATTGGGACCCTTCTATTTTGCGATTTGTATCTGCTACCAATAATGATGCAATATTAAATCCTTCTTCAACCGACTATGGTCTATTGAGAACGGGAGATGGTATTTTAAATTTTTCTTGGTTTGATTTGGATTTTAACGGGCAAGATTTCAATACGAATGATCGCTTATTTACGCTATGTTTTGATCCTTTGCAAAATGGAAATGCTAATCTTACCTTCTCTAATACGGAAACCCCTATCAAGGTTAATCAATATGATGCCAGTCTAAACCAATTTGAAATCACCGATAATTTATCCTTTTCAGGAGGAATTATTACCATTAATAATTGTCCAGACAATCCAGTTACAAATGGATTTACCATAGGAGGAGGAACCATAGATTGTAGTCAGACAGGGCAGGAAACTTGTGTAGATGTAAATATTTCTGAATTCCAAGATTTAGCCAATATCCAGTTCTCGGTTAATTGGGATATGTCCGTATTACAATTTGTTTCTGTCACTAGCAACGATAATATTTTAAATCCTTCTTCTACCGATTATGGATTGTTGAGAACAGGAGATGGTATTTTAAATTTTTCTTGGTTTGATTTAGATTTTAATGGGCAGGACTTTGCCAATGGAGATCGCCTATTTACCCTATGTTTTAATACCGTAGGGCAGGGCGATGCACAGTTGCGATTTTCGGATACGGAGACCCCTATAAAGGTTAATCAATACGATGCGAGTTTGGAACAGTTTGAAATTACAGATGGCTTATCTTTTAATGCAGGAGCTTTCAATATAATAGATAACATTGCACCAACCGTAAGCAATTGCCCAGCAGACCCAATAGTAGTATATACCACTTTTGATAATTGTGAAATACCTGGTGCTTGGCCAGAACCCACTTTTACAGATGCATGTAGTGCCGTATCCTTACAACAAACAAATTTTCTAGGAGATATTTTTGGAGCAGGAGATCAAGTGATCCAATATACAGGGGTAGATGCTTCTGGAAATATAGCAACTTGTAGTTTTGTTTTATCCGTTAGGGATACCATTGCGCCAACCGTTGTCAATTGTCCCAATAGCATTAGAAGAGATGTGTCCGTTGCCAACGATTGTGATGCACGGGTAACATGGGTGCTTCCAACTGCTACGGATGCCTGTTCTGCAACTCCGATTGTTACGGCTAATTTTCAATCTGGCGATGCCTTCCCATTCGGAACATCCACCGTCCGTTATATGATTATGGACAGTTCTGGGAATATCAATAATGATTGTGCCTTTGTCGTAGAGATTACTGGAGAAGTCCCTGTTCGATTTGAAGAATCTACTTGCCCAGATAACATTTCTCGAAATATTTCTGGTGATTGTAATTTAAATATTGATTGGACTCCTCCTGTATTAGTAGAAGGTTGTAGTGTTGGAGAGGTTACCATAGTTCCCAACTTTAGACCTGGTGATCGTTTTCCTTCAGGAATAACTACTGTTGTTTACAC
>CALJIQ010000117.1 GCA_937973995.1 uncultured Saprospiraceae bacterium | reverse complement strand
TCGGATGGAATGGGATGTTTGATGGGCGAGCCTTACCAGTCGGCGTGTATGTCGTTCGAGCAGATGTGGAGTTTATCGATCGAGAGGTTATTACTTATACGAAGGATGTAACGATTGCTAAGAATAACCAGAGTCGGTAGGCGAGTTGCGAGTGAACGGGTTTTCCACATAAATTAGCTAACTCGTTCACCCGCAACTACAGGATAGTCAAATAAAAAAAGCCCTTGAAGTTAAAAACTTCAAGGGCTTTTTTTATTTGACTATCCTGCAATCTATCCTTCCAACGCAGCCGCACCACCAACGATCTCTGACAACTCTTTCGTAATAGCTTCCTGACGAGCTTTATTATAAGAGATTTTCAATTCTTTCACCAATTCCTCTGCATTTTCTGTAGCAGCATCCATGGCAGTCATACGAGCACCATGTTCAGAAGCATGCGTATCTAGCAAAAATTTATGAAATTGCGTTTGTAGGATACTAGGCACTAAGTGCTTTAGCAAATCTTCTTTATTGGGTTCGAAGATATAATCTGCTTTAATTTTAGGAGTATCTTCCCCTTCCTTAGGAGCTAATTTTGCAACAGGCAAGAACTGTACACATTCTGGAAATTGTACAGCAGCATTTTTGAAACGACCGTAGGCTGCATCAATCACATCATATTCACCTGCCTCAAAGGAATCCATTAACGATTGGGAAACTTTTGCTACGTTATCAAAACTCAAGTCATTAAACAATGCTACATGATCTGGGATAACAGTACAATCTGGATAACGCTTCTTAAAAAAGTCACTCCCTTTCTTCCCGATTGGTAAAATGGTTAATTTACCCGCTTTTCTATTACCACTATAATTCTCCTCTATCTTAGCGACTGCTGCTTTGATTACATTATTATTAAAAGCGCCACATAATCCTTTATTGGAAGTAACCACCACTACACATACATTATCAATAGGGCGTTCTTTTCCAAAAGAAGTCGTCGCATCTCCTTCTATATTAGAAAGGATATTTACCAACATCTCATTCAGCTTATTCGCATAAGGACGCATCTGGGTAATCGCCATTTGCGCACGACGTAGCTTGGAGGCAGATACCATTTTCATCGCCTTAGTAATCTGCTGTGTATTTTTTACGGACTTAATCCGTTCTCTTACTTCTTTAAGATTTGCCATTGGTATGTGTTAATTTTGAATGATGAATTTTGAATCTACATCCCATTCAAAATTCAATCATTCAAAATTCAAAATTACTTAAACCTACTAGTCATTTCCGCCGCCAATTCTTCTACCTTCTTCGTTGCCGCAGGGTCTAATTTTCCTTTACGGAAAGTCTCCAATACATCTGGATGTCTTTGCTCTAAGGTCGTCAAGAATTGCTCTTCGAATTCTTTCACTTTATTAACTGGTACATCTTTGATTAGACCTTTTGTACCTAGATAAATGATCGCTACTTGCTTTTCTACCGCTACTGGAGAATATTGAGGTTGCTTTAAAATTTCCACATTACGCTTTCCTTTCTCCAAGGTTGCTACGGTGGCAGCATCCAAATCAGAACCGAATTTAGAGAAGGCCTCTAGTTCACGGAATTGCGCTTGATCTAATTTCAAAGTACCAGATACTTTTTTCATGGATTTAATCTGTGCCGACCCCCCCACACGAGATACCGAGATACCTACGTTAATCGCTGGACGAACACCAGAGTTAAATAAGTTGGACTCCAAGAATATCTGACCATCTGTAATAGAAATTACATTGGTAGGAATATAAGCAGAAACGTCCCCCGCTTGTGTTTCAATAATCGGCAATGCCGTTAAAGAACCACCTCCTTTTACGATACCCGCTTTTTTCAAAGACTCAGGTAAATCGTTCATATCATTAGCAATCTTATCATCATCAATGATCTTCGCTGCTCTTTCCAATAAACGAGAGTGTAAGTAAAATACATCTCCTGGATATGCCTCCCGTCCTGGTGGACGACGTAGCAACAAGGATACCTCTCTATACGCTACCGCTTGCTTAGACAAATCATCATATACAATCAAAGCTGGACGACCCGTGTCTCTAAAGAATTCTCCAATCGCAGCACCTGCAAACGGTGCATAGAACTGAAGAGGTGCAGGCTCAGATGCAGAAGCGGAAACGATAACGGTATAATCCATCGCGCCATTCTCTTCTAATGTTTTCGCAATTTGTGCTACCGTAGAAGACTTCTGACCAGAAGCTACATAGATACAATATACAGGCTCTCCCCTTTCGTAAAATTCTCTTTGGTTGATAATCGTATCAATCGCAATCGCCGTCTTACCAATCTGACGATCTCCAATAATCAACTCCCGCTGTCCTCTACCAATCGGAATCATCGCATCAATCGCTTTGATACCCGTTTGTAGTGGCTCATTTACAGGTTGACGATAAATTACACCCGGTGCTTTACGCTCTAATGCAATTTCGTACGTTTCTCCAGTAATAGGCCCTTTACCATCAATAGGCGTACCTAGTGTATTTACTACTCGCCCCACAAATCCTTCTCCTACATTAATAGAGGCAATCTGCCCTGTTCTTCTTACTTTAGAACCTTCAATAATGCCATCACCAGCTCCCATCAATACTACCCCAACATTATCTTCCTCCAAGTTCAGAACAATCGCTCTAACGCCACTCTCAAATTCCACCAACTCTCCAGCCTGTGCGCTATTCAAGCCATATACACGAGCAATACCATCACCAACTTCTAGCACAGTACCAACTTCTTCTAATTCTGTTGCATTACTGAAACCAGATAATTGCTGTTTGATTATCGCTGATATCTCATCAGGTTTAACATCAACCATATCTTAAGGTTTTTTATTTAGAAGTCAGATCGCTTCGCTGTCAGATCACTTTGTTGTCAGACCGCTTCGCTATCAGAATAGGAATACTATTCAAGTCTTGAGTCTGACCTCTGACAATGAAAGGGTCTGACTTCTGACTTCTTAATGAGTGTTTTAAAAAATTACTGCCAAACTTCTTTGGTCAGTTTATATTTAAATCTACCCAGAAGGTAGTTACATTTTCTTTTTGTACTCGTTCCCTGCAAATTCTTTTCTCAACAATTCTAATTTATGTGCTACACTAGCATCATATAATTTATCGTCGAATTCAATCACAAATCCACCGATAATATCTGGATCAACTTTGGTCTTAATCTCCACATTATTATCCGTAATATCACTTGTCAGCAACTGCATTTTAATCACCTGTAAAGACTCTTCTTCAATGGGTGTTGCCGTCGTCAGATAAACAGTAGAAATATGCTTAGCTGTTTTGTATTGATTGATAAAGGCACCAGCAATATCAGGTAAATACTGTTCTCTTCCTTTCCTTAAAATCACCTCCAAAAAGGTCATGGTTAAAGGATCGAATTTACCATTAAATATTTGCTTAACAATTGCTTGTTTCTTATCCGTATTGATAATCGGGCTTTTCAATACCAGCTTAAAATCCTGTTGATTCGCCGCTTTTTGAAAGGCTTTTACATCCTCCAATATTCGTTCTAATTTCCCTTGCTCTTGCGCTAGATCAAGCAAGGATTTTGCATATCGAGAAGCTATTCTGGTTACTGACATATAATTTGGTCATTGGTCAATAGTCATCAGTCATTGGTCACTATACACGAATGACCAATGACTGATGACCAATGACTAATTTAGTTTAATTTCCTCTACTAACTTATTCACCAACCCTACTTGCTGAGGATTAGCGGATAAATCCTTTCGGATCACTTTTTCGGCAATATCCAACGCCATTTGGCCTACTTGGTTTTTTACATCCAATAAAGCCGCTTTCTTCTGTGCTTCTATCTCCATTCTTGCCGAAGAGACAATCCGATTCGCATCTTCTTTTGCTTTGACTTTTGCCTCCGTGATGATTTGCTCTTTTACTTCTTTCGCCTCTTTCATGATCTTGGCTCGCTCTACTTGTGCTTCTTTGATTAATTCCTCATTTCTAGCATTCAAGGCAGCCATTTCTTCTTTAGCTTTCTTTGCTTCGTCCAAAGCATCTTGTATATCAGACTCTCTTTTTTTCAATCCTTCTGTAATCGGACCAAAAGCAAATCTGCTCATTAAAAACCAGAATAATAAAAAGATTAAAGAAGTCCAGAAGAGCAATCCCACATCTGGCTTGATTACGCTAAAATCTGCTAGAAAAATCATGTTTTATAATGTTAAATGATGAATGGTAAATGATGAATTCAAAAAGACCGAGTAAGTAGTGTGACATTATTAATTATTAATTATTTTCCAGACGCTACTGAACACGCCTAATTAGCTAATAATCAGTAATTAATAATCAATCAACTGAAAAGCAAAGTTGTTAACTTATTTTTGTCAGACTACTTAAGTATTCAAAATTCAATCATTCAATCATTCAAAATTGATTAGTTAGAGGAAGACTGGCACCACAACCAACCGTTGTGTCACCAGTCTAAATTGCTTAAATGTCTTTAAGCTGCTTGTTTAAGCTACAGGATATAAGAAAGAATCAAAGCAATCAATGCCGCACCCTCGATGAAGGCCGCCATTAAGATCATATTCGCACGAATATCACCTACTGCTTCTGGCTGACGTGCAATACTTTCCATTGCAGATGAGCCAATCCATCCAATACCAAGACCAGCACCGATAACTGCTAATCCCATTCCTACAGCTGTTAAAGAACCACCCATTGTTTAAATATTTATAGGGTAAAGAAATATTTTCGTTGGGGCAACCCTTGTGGTTATCCCAACGAAAATCAATGGTGTTCTGCATGTTCCGCATGATGGTGTTCTTCCGTTGAAGCACCAATATAAGAAGCGGTCAATATCGTAAATACGAATGCCTGTACGAAAGCAACAATTAACTCGATTGCCATCATAAATAAGGTCAGTAAGGTAGAGCCAATAGCTCCCAATCCTGCACCAGGCCAATACGTACCGTTTTTACCAAAAATGAAAATGAAACTAACGAAGATTAGAATCACCATGTGACCTGCGGTAATATTCGCAAACAATCGCAACATCAAAGTCACTGGTTTTATCAATACCCCCATTAATTCAACTGGGATCAAGATAATTTTTACAAACCAAGGCGTACCAGGCGCTAAGAATAAGTGCTTCCAATAATCCGCATTCCCACTAAAATTCGTAATTAAAAATGCGAAGATGGCTAATACCGCCGTAACTGCCAAATTCCCTGTAACATTAGAGCCTCCAAAGAAAGGCACTTGTCCAAATAAGTTCAAACCAAGTATGAAAAAGAAAATGGTTAATAAGAAAGGCAGGTACCTATCATATTTGGGCCCTAAGAATGGAACCGCTACTTCATCTCTAATGAAGGTAACAAATGGCTCCATGAAGTTTTGTAAACCAGTGGGGGCCATTCCCACTCTACGCTGCATGGATTTTGCTACCGAACGGAATAAAAAGAATAAGAAGGAGCAAACAATCAACATCGAAGTAACATTTTTCGTAATCGAAAAATCGTAGAACGAAGTCAATCCACCTCCAAACAAACCGCCATCAGCGGTACTCTTAGCATCCGTTGGGTACAAATTATTGTTGTAACAAACAAAAGAAGCATGTTTGCCATCTATTTCTTTGTGTACGAAACCACTAATTGGAACCTCTCCTTTTGGAAAGTTAGGATCTGTTACTCTTCTCACTGTTCCTTCATCCAATACATACTTGTCAACAGCTTGATGCCCTGAACCATGTCCTAGCGTCTCGAAATGGAATTTAGAAGAAAGAAAGGTCTTTAGACCATCTTCCTTAGAATACAAGATACAAGGAAGTGGAATCATTAAGGGACCAATGCTATACACATTCGCATCTGAAATGTGATGAAGAGCCGTAGCCCCCGCATCAAACTCATGGTCTTGCTCTACGCCACAAATAGGACCGTGATGTCCATGATCGTGATGCTGATCATGGTCGTGCCCAGCATGGTCATGCTGTGCCGCATGATCATGACTGTGGTCATGTCCAGAATGGTCGTGATCGTGGTCATGATTGTGCTGTGCAATACCTACAATGGCAAATGCAACAATATATATGGCTGAAAAGAAAAATTTACGCATGGATCGGCTTATTTTTGACAGATCTTTGGTGTTAGTTATAGCCTTTCTGAAAATCGGTGCAAAAGTAGTGTTTATATAGTTTTTTTTAAAGGTAAAAACAAACCTTTTTAAGCTATTTTTAAAACTTTTTAAATTAATGAAAATCAGGCAGTTCTAGAGGCTAGAACAAGGAGTCAATATTAATTCTGCCATTATACCCGTTTTCAACATATAATTTTAATTGTCAAATAAAATACTGGAGATTGTTATAGATTATGGGGGATCAGCGAAATTAAAAACCAAGAAATTTAGCTAGGAGGAAAGCAGCAGGGAGTAAGACAGACGGACGATTAATAAAAATAAATTTCAAGGAAAAAATGAATAAAAGAGAAAATGCGTAAATAAATGAACGATCCTTACCAAGGATGGAAGTTCTTTCGATAAATCAAGCGACCTATTTACTCATTTATTCCTCTTCTCATTTTCTCCTAAAAAAGTTACCACAATCTTATATGAAGGTACTCAATCTAATTCTAGCAGGTTTATTCACGGTATTCGCTATTGTGCAATATAATGACCCAGATCCTTGGTTATGGATCGCCATTTATCTATTTATGGCCGTCATTTCAGGGATGGCTGCTTTTGGCAACTATCAAAAAACGGTAATCGCTTTTGGACTAGGATTTTGTTTGGTCTATCTAGTTTTGCTCTTACCCGATTTTGTAGATTGGTTGACGTCGGGTGCTGAATCCATTGTCGGAAGCATGAAAGCGGAAAAACCGCATATTGAGTTGACTAGGGAGTTTCTGGGATTGGTCATTTGTTTAACTACTTTATTTTTTCATTGGAGAAAATCTAACCAAATCATTCAACAATAGCATGAGGGGAAAAAAAGAGCTATACAGCGAACGTGATAAATTACCGAAAATGCTTGAATCGTTGATTTGTTTAATTGTTGATTCGTTTACAAGCTATACTTGGATAAACAGTTCAATAATTAAACAAATAAACAGTAGTGGAAAATCGGATATTTGTTCCATATTCGGCATTGTTAAGTTCCTTACGCTTTTACTCACAATAGTCAGTCTTTCCGCTTGTTTTGAACCAGAAGAGGGATGTTTAGATATTGAAGCTACTAACTTTCAATTATCAGCAGATAGAGGATGTTCAAAGGATGCACAGAGCTCTTGTTTTTGTACGTACCCAGCTATCTCTTTGCAAATTACTCAAGTCTTTGATAAAAGCACCTTCAACACTAATCAAGTTTATCAAACTAGTGCCGGAGAGAATATTCGTATTGCTGATATTCAATTTTATATGAGTGATATCCAGTTGGTCTTAGCAGACGGACAAGTAGCAGCCACACTGGATACGATTACCTTGACTATCACCGAAGGCGATCAAGAAAAAAATAAGATCAGCTTAGATGACTTTCACCTAATTACTCCCAATAGCCAACGAATAAGCTCTTTGATTACCTCGGATGAAAGTGGAGAATTTACCCAACTACAGTTCTCTATTGGCATCAAATCTCCAGAAAGTACGACTACCCCAGCATCCATGAAAAGGACGAATCATGTGCTGGCGATAGACTCTATGTACCAAGCCCCAGAAGGGTATGTCTTTAATAGGATTTCCCTCCAACCAGACACCACCTCTACTGAAAAAATGCTAATTCAACTAACACAAGTTGATGGATTACCAAGAATCATTTTGGACCTCACTCCCTTCAATAAACAACCAGGGAAGGATATTTCTATCGAAACCTTACAAATAAATCACGCAAAATGGTTCGATGGCATTAATTTTGCGGAAAACACTCAGGACGAGGTTCGTCGTAAAATTGTCACGAATACTACAAACGTCTTCTCTATCCTCCCTTAATACTTCCTCCTACAAAGTTTAGACAACTTCTTCATCTCTTAAATCGTTTTTTACATAGAGGAAACATACTTCTATGGTAATTGATCTCAATTTTAAATAAATTGCTATCTCTTGCATAAACAAAATCTTACAACAATGAGAAACTTCACCATATTGATAGCATTTAGTTTATTACTATTTGCAGGATGTAAAAAAGATCAGACCAATCCTGTAGAAACTTCTCAACTTGGTATTTCCTTTACGGCAAACTATGATAATGCGCCTTTGGTCATGAATGAAGGAGTATATGATTATGACGGAAATGCTATTCGTTTTAGCAAGGTTAATTTTTATGTATCAGATGTCACACTTGGAGGAACAGAATTGTCAGATGTTAATTTTATTGATCTCACAAAGACACATGTTACCGAAGAATCTTCTAAGGAGGGCACCAATATTAATTTCTCAAAAATCCCAGTAGAAGATTACTCAACGCTCTCATTTGGGATAGGCGTACCTGCTGACTTAAATCGCACCAAGCCAAGTGATTATTCTACTAGTCATCCACTTGGATCCGATAATGGTGGAGAATATTGGGAAGCATGGGATAGTTATATTTTCGTAAAAATTGAAGGTCAGTATGATGCAGATGGAGATGGTTTTGATGCAGACGATGTATCTTTCGCATACCATGTGGGGCAAGATGAAATGTATAAGCAATTAACTGCTGATTTTGAAACACCCATTTCTTTGCAGGCCAATTCAACGAAAAATATAGAATTTCAAATCGATATTAAAAAACTATTGACAAGAGAAAATGGAGCCTTACTTCCTTTATCTGTTCATGATCCAAATAATCAAGCTGAGATTATGCGTATGCTAATGGACAATTTCACTAAAGCATTGCGATATAAATTCTAATAATTTTTTTTGAAATTGATACGGATGAGAAAACCTCATTTGATTTGAGTGTAAAACAATCTGGGGGCATCAAATTTATTCATCAGCTCACTTTGGAGTGAGCAGATGAAATGAGAACGTCTCATCTGATGACTCCAAAGTCATCTGATGAGTTGCTCGTTTGCCCCCGTTCTGTTATACACTGATTTGATTCTAGAAAAGAGCCTCCTTATTCCACCACAACACGAAATTCCTAATGTCTCACTCTATCAAAATAGTGGTATCCCTATCCTTACTATTAAGTATTATTTGCAGCTCCTGCAAAAAAGATACTGATCGTCCCAATCCCCCTATTACAACTCCTACCGATCCGTCAATAAAAGATCTAACAAATATTAGATATGCTCCTACTCCCAAAGAAATTGACCGTTTAGAAAATTTCCCTATCATGGAAATTCCTGCGGACAATCCCTTAACAGCAGAAGGTATCGAATTAGGAAGGCATTTATTTTTTGATCCCATTCTATCCGCTAACCAAGAGATGTCTTGTGCTAGTTGTCATCTACCAACGCAAGCATTCACTGATAATTTAGCCGTTAGTACGGGCATTGACAATATTGCAGGGAATAGAAGTTCCATGGCATTATTCAATGTAGGATATTATACCAAAGGTTTGTTTTGGGATGGGTCTGTTACCTCTTTGGAAGAACAGGCATTACTACCGGTAGAAGACCCCGTCGAGCTTCACCACAACTGGGCGGATGTAGTCGAAGACTTGCGCCAACATGACACCTATCCTCAACTATTCAGAAAAGCATTTGGGATCGAAAATACGGATGGAATCACTAAAGAATTAGCTGCAAAAGCCATTGCTCAATTTGAACGAACGATTATCAGTGGCAATTCAAAATATGATCGAGTAGTAAGAGGAGAAGAATTTTTTGAAGATGAGGAATTCAATGGTTGGTTTATGTTTTTTGATGTGGGAGGAGATTTACCAGATGCAGAATGTGGGCATTGCCACAACGCTCCTTTATTTAGCACAAATGATTATTTTAATAATGGTCTTGATGCGGTATCAGATTTAAATAATTTCAAAGATTTAGGATTGGGAGCAATTACTAAAAGACGGTTTGATAATGGCAAATTTAGAGCTCCTACCTTACGAAATATTGCCCTAACGGCCCCTTACATGCACGATGGTCGATTTGAAACACTAGAAGAAGTAATCGAGCATTATAATGAAGGCGTTCACTATTCCGATAATGTAGATCCTTTATTGTTAAAACCTGGTGGATTGGGGATGAATGAGCAACAGAAGAAAGATCTACTCACCTTCCTACACACTTTAACGGATACTAGCTTCGTTAATAATCCTACCTTTCAGTCTCCTTTTTAATTTTGAATGAAAAATTTTGAATTTTGAATGATTCCTAGATTCAAAATTACTTATTCTCCACTACCTGCTAGTGCAAAGGCTTTGCCTTGCGTTTAGTATCCTAAAGGCTCAGCCTTTAAAATAATTAGCACAAGGCACAGCCTCTGCGCTAGCTTGTCAACTATTAATTACTTAAGTAGTCTGACAAAAATAAGTTAACAACTTTGCTTTTCAGTTGATTGATTATTAATTACTGATTATTAGCTAATTAGGCGTGTTCAGTAGCGTCTGGAAAATAATTAATAATCAATAATTAATAATGTCACACTACT
>CALJIQ010000116.1 GCA_937973995.1 uncultured Saprospiraceae bacterium | reverse complement strand
TATGGCTGGGCACCCAAGGATATGAAATATCGGTGGCACTGGAACTTCCCTCTGAACATTTCTCCACACGATCACAACAAGGTATATGTAGGTAGTCAGTATGTGCATATGACTACTTCCAAAGGTCAAAATTGGGAGGAGATTTCTCCCGACTTAACTTTAAATTTGAAAAGCCATCAAGAAAATTCAGGCGGTGTAGCGATTGATAATTTAATGACTTTTGATGGATCAGTCATATTTGCTATTGCGGAATCGCCCCTACAAAAAGACCTAATTTGGGTAGGCACCAATGATGGGCAAATACAACTCACTGAAGATGGTGGACAAAATTGGACCAACCTCACCAGCAATATCAATGGACTCCCTAAGTGGGGAACGGTTGCGAATATTGAACCTTCCAAACACGATGCAGGTACCGCTTATTTTTCTTATGACATGCATCAGATGGCAGACTTTAAACCTTATATTTATAAGACGACCGACTATGGAAAAACATGGAAAAAAATAAGCGATGGCATCCCCGAATCTTCTTCTAGTTTTGTCCATATTATCAAACAAGATTATCAAGAAAAGGACTTGCTTTTTGCAGGCACTGATAACCATTTATACTTTTCTCCAGATGATGGCAAGACTTGGAATAGCCTAAGAAATAATATGCCTCCTGCCCCTGTCTATTGGTTAGAAATTCAAGAGCATTTTGATGACTTGGTAGTAGCTACCTATGGTAGAGGTTTTTATATTTTAGATGATCTTTCTGCCTTACGACAGATGGTTAGTAATAAAAAAATTGCGGATAACAAGGTTCATTTATTTAAACCCAGAAATACTTATCGCTTTAATCAAATAGCTCATATTCACACCGAAAGCGGTAGTCAAGTTACAGGTAGAAGTGCGCCTAGAGGAGCCATTATCAATTATCATCTAACAGATACTTCGGCTTCTAAGGTAGAATTAAAAGTATTAGACAATACGGGAAAAGTCATTCGCACCTTAAAGGCAAAAAATAAAGTAGGCATCCAACGGATGGTATGGGATTTTCGACATGAACCCACGACGGTCCCCGTCCTACGCAACCCACCCCCAGGCATGCCTTGGGTACCCTTAAACAAAAAAGGAGAACGGGTCCTCTATTCTTGGGACTTGGATTTAAATGGCGGGAAAAGAGGTCCGAGAGTCATCCCTGGAGAATACACGCTCCAACTCTCAGCGCATGGACAAATATTAAAAGAACAATTGGTCGTACTAAAAGACCCCACTAATGAAGCCACTCTTGAAGACATATCCAAACAGGTAAAACTATCGCTCGAACTGAAAAATAGGATTAACCAAACGGTGGATATGATTAATAATATCGAGTGGATGCGGCAGGATATAAAGACGCTACAAGGAACAGAATTGGAAGAGGATCTTTTGCAGAAAGTCAATCATTTAGAAGCCAAGTTACTAGCCGTACAAGGAGAACTCTATGACATCAATTTAACAGGTGCCAGAGAAGATGCCTTCCGACATCCTATGAAATTATATGGTCGTTTATTAGCATTGGCGAATGATGTAGGTGCTTCTAGTTCAGACTATCCACCTACGGATCAACAGGTGGAAGTGGCACAATTACTTAGTAAACGATTATCTACTCAGAGTCAATTGTATGACCAGTTATTGGAAAAAGAAATTGAGGAATTAAATGCCCTATTGGAAAAAGCGGAGCAGGAAGTGCGGGTTACAGAACGGAAGGTGAGGGGGAAGGCATGAATCGCAGATTTCGCAGATTAATGATGAGATTTCGCAGATGAGATTATTTTGATGTATATGATTATTTCGGATTATCATTCCTGTGTAATCTGAAAAAAAAGAATTTGAGGAATTAAATGCGCTATTGAAAAAGGCGGAGCAGGAAGTGCGGGTTACAGAACGGAAGGTGACGGGAAAAGCATGAATCGCAGATGTCGCAGATTTGGAATTGATTTCACTGATAAGATTTCTTTGATGTAAATTGATTAAAGCAGATTTTACGTGAAACACTCATGTATAATCTGCAAAAATCCCAACATCTATTAAATCTAATCAGCGAAATCATAAAAAAATCAGCGAAATCTGCGATTCAGAATTTTACTCCACCGCCCCATAAACCACAGAATACATCCGATCCCAAAAATCAGGACGGGTAAACGGAATAATCTGTGTCATCCCTACAAATATTAATTCTTCTTCTGGGTCAATGAAAAACTTGGTATTGAAGGCACCACCCCATTCAAAAGTACCTGGAGATTTAGCAGTCCAAGCTGCTCCTTGATCTGTTTTAAGGGAGAATCCTAACCCATAAGTAAGTCCAGGTCGTTGACTAAATCCAGTCCCTTTTTGATTAAGTAGGATCAATTGATCTGAGGTCATTACCTCTATGGCTTTTCTTCCTAAAATCCGAGTGCCGTTATACGTACCCTCATTCCCAAGTGCTTGAATAAATTTGGCATAGTCCATCGCCGTACCTGATAGCCCACCACCACCTGCGTAGTGGTTGTTATCTTTGCTTTTGGGATAATCCGCATTCATTCCATTTAAAACGCCACTCCCTGTTATCAGCTTTCTGTTTTCATCGTAGGTATAGACGGGTACTAGGCGATCCTGCTTGTCTGGAGGTAAGTAAAAGTAAGTATCATCCATACCCAGTGGATCAAAAATATTTTTTCTAAAATATTGGTTCAATGGTGTACCAGACACCACCTCTACAATGCGCCCCAATATTTCCATATTCAGTCCGTAATTATATTGGG
>CALJIQ010000115.1 GCA_937973995.1 uncultured Saprospiraceae bacterium | reverse complement strand
ACTTTGCTTTTCAGTTGATTGATTATTAATTACTGATTATTAGCTAATTAGGCGTGTTCAGTAGCGTCTGGAAAATAATTAATAATCAATAATTAATAATGTCACACTACTTAATTCTTAATTTTTTATACATCTAAAAACGCTGCGTCTTTGCGTCTCTGCGTTCAACTTTGACTTTTTAGAGTAAACCGTTTTTACATTTTCGGTAATTTATTCTATCCGTAGTATTAGGTAGGATAAAAATATAGACTTTCTTAATTAAAAGGAAGCATGTATTTTGCAGTCATAAATTAGAAAAAGGTTATCTAGTGGTCTAAAAAAATTGGAATATTTCTTTTTGTCCCACTACTAATAGTGTTTATTCCAAAATTTATCTTATGGCGTTGACCGTCTATCGTCAAGTGAAACGACCGTCAACCGTCAACCGAATAAAGTTTAATGTATCTACTAATATGCAAAAACTACTAAATTCGATAATAGAGCAATTTACTAATCATACGATTACGATTGAACATCTCATTGCACTGGGATTTGTACTAGTAGTGATCTCTATCCTATATACTGTTTTTGAGAAGCGGCTGTTCTATTATTTATATGAAAGAAATACGATTGCCGATGTAGCCAAGAAAAAACTGCGTTCCATTATTCGTCTATGCTTATTACTGATAAGTTTAATCATTTCCGTACTTATTCTAGGGATCAATATAGGTATCCCTGACGAAACATCTTCCTTAACGGTTGTTAATATATTATGGGCAGTCTTGATTGTTCAAATAGCTAGATTATTTGAGTACTTTTTTGGAAGAGTTGTAAATAAAATTTATAGAGGTAGAGAGGGTTCTTTAAATGCTGCAGGGGAAATCGTCCGATCAAAACCTGAGCAAACGGCTAGTAGTTCGCTTAAATACGCGATTTACACTTTTGCGATTATATTGATCTTAAAAAAGTTCAATATAGACTATGAGCTTTTTTCTTTTGAGGCTAGTGGAAACCTATTTCATTTCAGAATCTCTAGCATATTTGGTGCTATTTTAATTCTGTTTATTGCTCGCTTGATTGTTTGGGCAGTCACTCAGATTATACTAAGAACCTATTATCACAGTCGGGAAGTAAATATAGGATCGCAATACGCTATCAATCAATTAGTCTCTTATGTTATCTATATAGTTGCAATAGTCTTGGCACTAGATAATCTAGGTGTACAGATGACAGTCTTATGGGGTGGATTAGCCGCACTATTGGTAGGGGTTGGTTTAGGATTGCAGCAAACATTTAATGACCTTTTTTCAGGTATTCTGCTGTTGTTTGAACGGACGGTAGAGGTAGGGGACGTAGTAAACATAGATGGAGAGGTAGGGCGGGTTAAAAGGATCGGCTTACGTACTTCTTCTATAGAATCAAGAGATCATATTATGTTCATCATCCCTAATTCAAAATTAGTGATGGATAATATTATCAATTGGTCTCATACGGATTTGAAAGTGAGATTCACCCTTGAAGTTGGAGTGGCTTATGGTTCTGATGTGCAATTGGTAAAAGATCTTTTACTACAAGTAGCGGCTGAACATTCGGACATTCTCAAGTATCCAACTCCTATTGTTCGATTTGCTAATTTTGGGGAATCTTCGCTAGATTTTGAGTTATTATTTTACTCCAAGAAGTTTATTGCTATCAATGATGTAAGGAGTGATTTACGTTTTGCAATAGACGAATTATTTAAAACGAACAGAATAGAGATTCCTTTTCCTCAAAGAGATGTTTGGATGCGAAGTGGTGGATGATATCCTTTAAGCAGTCATGATTCTTTTATCATCAATTTGCTCTACACTAGATATTACCTTTGATACTTTTCGGAATTTATTATAAATAATAGCTACCAATAATAGGATCGCCCCTGCTAAAGCTGTCCACTGCAACAGAGGAATTGTTCCCCAATGTCGAACGGCAATTGCGACTAATGCCCATACGCCTACACCCGCGAAAGTAGCTATTCTCCTAGTGGATAAAACCAATAAATTTACTAATACAGCTACGATAATCATCGTTGCCGCCCAGCCCGATTCCGTCCAGCCACCTGTCCAATTTGTTTTTGCTAGATAGGCAGATACATTGGCAATAGTCGCCACCGTAATCCAACCAGCATATAGCGCAATAGGCAACCAAATCCAACGACGAATGGCAGTAGGCACTACTATGTTCTCCATATCTAATTTGACTACCAGCATTAGTAAGGACGATAGAATAATTAACATACACCCTACGGAAAGAGCCGTCATTTCGTTTAACCACATCCATAGCCAACTGGCATTAGCAAGATTAGCGATGATTAGCCAAGGTCCCATTTTAGTGATGACTTCACTATTTTCATTTTCAGAAAAAGCAATAAATAATTGATAAATACCTAGCACTATTAATCCTAAAAAGATAAGCCCCCATATAGAGAAAGCATAGCTTGCGGGTGTGAACAAATTAGCATACTCGTCGCTTAGCGAGCCAACAGTATTACCATTGATACCAACCGCATTGATATAATAGTTCCAAATAATGATACCAACGATGGATAAGAAATTTAGAATAGCGTAAGTCTTTTTCATGATTATTGTTAGTTGCCGATGAAGAAGTTTCACAATATATCCTATAACATTCGATGGCAAGATATGTTCGATCTTCAATTATTTACGCTCCTCTAGGAAACTTAAAGTCCACTTTTTACTTCTAAACCGTATATATATTAGAGATTATTAAATTCTCTAATTTCTCAAAAAAATAGAACTATGGAACCTTTACCGTTCTTAACCATAACACAGGAGACTATAAATACAATACCTTCTTTCAAAGAACATTTGAATGCTTATTCCATCAAACAATTGGTAAAGGATCAGATAATCTTTAACAAGGGAGATACTCCTACCGCTATTTATTATTTAGAACAAGGAAATGTTCTCCTAACGAATTATATACCTACTAAAGAAGGGGAAAAAGAAATAGTAATTGATTGTATGCAGGGTGCCTCTTTTCTAAACCTGGCTTCCCTTACCAATCGCCAAGTATATCCCTATACCACCAAAGTATTATCCTCTTCCATACTAAGAAGCATTCCTATTACTGAATTTCAGTTTTTGCTTAGAAATAACCCCTATTTGAATCAATTGGTTATTAACTCTTTGGTAAGAATGCAAGAAAAGAACCATCGGCGATATGCCAAGGCAGTAGCATTAGATTCAAAATCTAGGATAATTTCTTTTATAATTGACCAAACCCAAGAGCAAGGTCTCCGGGTAGGATATGAGTGGGTTATCCGTAATTTTTTCAGTCAAAAAGAAATTGCACTCTTAACCAATACGGCTCGACAAACGGTGAGTTGTATCTTAAATGAACTCCGCCGACAACGGATTATCCACTACAAGTATAAGTACTTTATCGTTCGAGATTTACAACAACTTGAACAAGTTATGAAGAAATAAGTACACTGTAAACTAAGTTTCTTTATTTTTTGCTCGGCGCCTGCGGCGCCTCGCACAGGGGGGATTTGGGCAGGGTTGATCAGTTCTAATTTGCTAAGTGTTGCTGGTTAGGATTTTCAATCCGATACCAGTATTTTTCTTGCCTCTGGCAAGTAGTGCTATCTAAAAATACTCGCCAGAGGCGAGATAATACAGGTTGCGGACTACAAGTCCTCACCAGCATTTTGAGAACTGATCAGCCCTGGGGATTTGGGGGAGAAGATTTTTCTAAGTCGCTATGGCGACTTAGAAAAA
>CALJIQ010000114.1 GCA_937973995.1 uncultured Saprospiraceae bacterium | reverse complement strand
TTTGCACGTAGTACAAAATAATGAGAACCATCTTTCCCTTTCTTTTTTTCAAAGTTGCCAGCTTCTGCATTTTTGATAACGGACTTGATGCCATTTTTAGCACCTCGTTTATCCGCATACCCCTGACTTTGTAAAATGGTCTTTTTGTTTTTTGCGAGTAAACGAAAATAGAATTTTTTCGTACGTTTGTTTTGATATAGCTCGAATGCCATAGTAAATTAGGTTTGAAGTTTTCTCAAAAATATGTCGGTGCTAAGATACAAGAGTATTTTTAAAAAAAAAACCTCTCTCTTAAAACACGATAAAAGTGTAATCTTTGAAGACTAGTTAATACGCCGACATCCAAAACTAGTTGTGACTATGTTTTGTTATTTTTTGGTGACTGGTAATTGGTGATTGGTAACTAGACTAGCGTCCACTCACTAATTACCAGTCACCAATCACCAATAATTTCACACTGTTCAAAATACAACTTGTAACCCCACTTCCTCGCTATCTGTTTCTCTCGCTTTTGTAAAAGTTTTTATCGGTTCCTTAGTACGAATTTGTTCTAGCCAAAATACCCCATCGTAAGGTACGCTATTCCCTCTGGTGGACAGAAAATCAACATCTCCATCCTGATCTAAATCCATAGGAATAAATTTATCAAACATCCCTCTTTTTCTGCGAGAGATATCATGCCTGATCCATTCCTTCTCACCCCCTGTAGGTTGTTCAAACCAAGCCAATCTTCCGAGTGGATCATTAATGGTAACAGAACCATCATTGGCTCTATTCCCTCTACTATAGCTACCCACAAAAACGTCTTTTTTCCCATCGTTATTTATATCTGAAACACTAAGCCCCACAATTCTATCGGGTGCAATATTACCGATGGTATGTACCGTCCAAGATTGGTCCCAATCGACAGGTTGCTCTAACCAGATTAAGTAACTACTCAACGGATAAGGACCGCTTAATTCGCAAAGAACAATATCGAGACGGTTATCCCTATTGATGTCTACATAATCCATATTGAAACCATTCACTTGTACCCTTTTTGAAGTGGATGCTTCTTCATCGGAACTAGGCTTCACCAAACGAATAGTATGCTGTTTAAATTGGATCGTTTCAGAACTTACATTTTCAAAAAGCACAATTCTATTCTCTCCTCTGGAGCCTGCGATAATATCTACATCCCCATCCTGATCTATATCAATTGGTTGAGAATTGATGGGGATGCCAACATGGATTAATTCGGTTTCTTTCCAAGCGGATTGATGCAATGGATTGCCATTAATTTCAAAATAAGAAATGGGATTTTTTTGTGTTACGCTTTTGTCTTTTCCCCCACCAGCTAATTGATTTCCTTTATTAGCCGCAATGATTTCGGCTTGACCATCTTTGTTCAAATCTGCAGCAAAAACCCTGATAAACGAACCTCTGTTTTGAGTGATCTCAGGTATCGTCCGTTCCCATTTGGTAGATCGAATATTTTTATTGGGATTTTGGAAATAAATCAAATGCGCCAATTCGCACGCTGCTACTATGTCTAGGAAACCATCGCCATTAATATCTTCTAAAGCTACATCTTCAGCGGCGGCGGCTTCGCTACCTTCGGCTAAGGTTACTAACTCCCATTTATCAGGGTTCGCTGATCCAAAAGCAATTCTGATGGCGCCTTGCAAGGCGCCATCGTATTCGGTATCAGATTCATGGACGGAGACAATATCTATATATCCATCTTTGTCCAAATCGCCAATAGATAGCCCGTCGCTGCCACTAATATCTACCTCACTCAAGGAAGCATCGTCAATTAGGTGTTCCTTCCAAGAGATATATTGTCCATCTGAGGAGGTCACTTTAGATAGACGATCCGCTAAAGAGGTATTATTGGATTTCAATACCTCTGCTTTATCTGCGGTCCCTTCCTCTACTGATAAAGGCTTATTGCAAGCAAATAGGACTATTAAAAGTAATAGCGGAATGGCAATTTTTTTCATCGTTTATTTTCTTATTTTGAATTTTAGATATTCTCACGAGACTGCGATTAGTATGACGGGGTCACTTCAAAGTGTGCCCCCGTCATTTGTTTATTACAGTAAGCGCAATAATTTAGAGGGGCACTTTACAGTGAGCCTCTAAAGCTCAACCAAACTGACTACTGAATGATTGTGTCGGAGTAAGTTCTCAATGATTGAATTTTGAATAAAACGAGATGCAATAAGACGAAAACACTAAGGTATAAGACAACTGCCCATTCAAAATTTAAAATTTTTCATTCAAAATTGAGTGCTTATGTGTCGGAAAGATACAGAATTGATAGACAGCAGCAAAAGGAAGAGATAAATAAACTGGAGTATGTATTTTTGGAGCGCAAAGCTAGTATTAAGTTTGCTCGGTGACTAGTATCACCTTGCAAGGAATGGTTCAAGGGCATCCTTCTAAGTTTGGACAATATTAAATCAAGCAAAGAAACGCAATTATTAATGTCCCATTCCTAAGTAGGAAGAACTAGAGATTTTGTACATTGGGCACAAGAAAAAAACAAAACAAAAATGGAAACCACTATTTCCTACTGGCCGCTACTAGTCTTATCAATAGGCACAATAGCAGTTGTCTTATGTATAGTTGTCTTTCGCCTACCCGCTTTTATTTCCTTAATGTTAGCAGCTATACTAGTTGGTATTTTAGGACAAACCGTTCCTGAGGGGGCTAATGCTTGGATTTTAGCAGTTGAAAATTCGATGAAAGAATTTGGGATTACTGCAGGAAAAGTCTCTTTTGTCATTGCCATTGCTTCTGTATTGGGGATAGCCTTAACGGAAAGTGGAGCTGCAGAAAGAATAGTCAATCAACTAATCAAAATATTCGGAGAAACAAAAGCGGATGTTGCCTTGTTGGTGGCTGGATTCATTTTATCTATTCCCGTTTTTTTTGACACGGTCTTTTTTTTATTGATTCCTTTAGCTATTGCACTAGCGCATAAAACGGGCAAAAACTTTCCCTTGTTTGTTATGGCGATCGGTTGTGGAGCAGTTATCACTCACTCTGTGGTGCCACCCACGCCTGGTCCTTTATTGATGGCAGAAGACTTGAATCTGGATATGGGATTTGCCATTTTAGTAGGGATTATTTCTGGGATATTTCCTGCTTATGTAGGGTACAAATACAGTCAGATACAAAATACAAAGATACAAGTGAAGCCGCCTAATTTTACAGGCAATGACGAAGCAAATGCACTCACGGAGTTACCTTCCTTTTTTGCTTCCCTACTACCCATCTTATTGCCTCTTTTGCTAATTGTGAGTGCCTCAGCGGTGAATATGTTTATGGAAGAGCGCAATGATTTTTTTACGCAGACGATCAGCTTTATCGGAAATAAAAACATAGCCATGTTCTTAGGCTTATTGATCGCGTTGTACTTGTGGGCTACTCAAAGAAATTTAAGATTAAAGGCTTTAGGGGAAAAAATGGAACGACCATTAGAGATTGCAGGATTAATCATTTTAATAACCGCAGCAGGAGGCGCATTTGGAGCCATGATTCGCAATACAGGAATTGGGGATATGATACAAGCCTTATCCGCCAATGGATTTAGTATCAATTTAATTATTGTAGCTTGGGTGATGGCAGCGGTACTCAAATTTGCACAGGGGTCTAGTACGGTGGCGATTATTACCACCGCAGGTATCATGGCTGCTATTAGTAGTTCGACTCCTCTACCCTATCACCCGATCTATATCTTTTTAGCCATTGGCTATGGGGCTGTGGTGGGCTCTTGGATGAATGATAGCGGTTTTTGGATCGTCGGTAAACTGAGCGGCATGACCGAAAAACAAACGATTAAAGTTTGGACTTTACTATTAATCGTCATTGGCATAGTTGGCGGTGTGCAAGCTTTAGTTATGTCCTATATTTTTCCACTTGTATAGTAATGCAATAGATAAATAATTTAAAAATGAAAATTTTAAAAAATATGCTAATTGTCCTAGTCCTATTGGTGCTAGGGGGATGTTCTATTCAGAAAAATTTATATAGCGATGCCTTAGTGATTAGGAATGTAACCACCATTGATGCAAAAAATGGTTTACAAGAAAATAGAACAGTGGTCGTTAAGGACCATAAAATAATTGACAATATACCCACTGCAGCCGTAAAGACATCTTCCTCCCAAATTGTTGATGGGACGGGAAAATTTCTAATCCCCGGCCTATGGGATGCACATGTCCATTTATCTTTTGAGCAAGACCTAACCCCCGCCATGTTTGATTTATTTTTGGCCTATGGGATTACTAGTATTAGGGATACTGGAGGACAATTGGATTTGGTGTTACCCGAACGGGAAAAGGCTCGAAAAAATCCGAATAGTACACCAAGGGTCATGATAGCGGGGCCTTTATTGGATGGCGTACCAACTGTTTATGATGGTAGTTCTCCTGGTAGACCAAAATTAGGGCTAGGGGCTGGTTCCGTCAAAGAAGCCGAAGCATTGGTTAATCAATTTGCTACGGCCCAAGTAGATTTAATCAAAGCCTATGAAATGCTTAGCCCAGCAGCTTTTAAAGCGGTATTGAAGCTAGCCAAATCTAAGGGACTAAAAGTAACAGGTCATGTGCCGCTCAGTATGGATGTAGTAGAAGCTTCGCAAGCAGGCATGAATAGTATGGAACATATGCGTAATTTGGAAATGGCCTGTTCTAAAGATTGGGAATCGCTATTAGATCAAAGACAAAATTTGTTGAAAAACGGCGCTGACAAGGAAGGAGGCACCCTTCGATCCAATATACATTCTGCCCAACGCACCCATGCAGTAGAGAACCAAGATGCGGCTCGTAGAAATTATGTCTTAAAAGAATTAGCTCAGAATGGTACATGGCAAATTCCAACGTTATCTATCATGACGACCTCCGCCTTGCGACCCTTTGCCACTGACGAATGGAAAAATACCTTCCAATTTCTTCCCCCATCGGTAGCGGATAGATGGAGTTCCAATTTAGCTAATTACTTAGCCACTCCTATTAAGGAGTCCCAACAAGCATATACCAAATGGGCATTAGACATGATTACCCATTTAAAAGAAGCAAACGTACCAATAATGGCGGGAACCGACTGCCCTATTTTCTTTCTAACACCAGGCTATAGTCTTCATGAAGAATTAGCCTTATTGGTAAAAGGTGGATTGACCCCTATGGAGGCATTGGAAGCCGCTACCCTACGACCTGCCCAATATTTTAATATGGAGAAAGAATTGGGGGTAATTGAAAAAGGAATGCTTGCCGATTTAGTATTACTAAATGCGAATCCACTGGATAATATTAAAAACACTTCCACTATTGAAGCGGTTGTTAGAAATGGGCAATACCATGATCGGGAAGCGCTTAATGGGATGCTGCGGAAACGGGGGAAGAAGTGATCCATGTTGTGTTAGCTCTAAATTTATATGGATTTAAAATTCACTTAATTTTAAATCCATATAAATTTGAGATAACATAACTTCTGCTTTCTGCTTTCTGCTTTCTTGTTGATAAATTATGTTATCTCGATATTTGTAGTCAGCTATTTTCTGAGAAAATTGTTGACTACAAATATCAGAGCTAACACAATTTCGCCTTTCAAAGTCTATGTTTTATATCCCTTACCTAAGATCATAACGAACCCCAACATCTACCATCTTCCCTGATGTATAGACACTTGCTAATTCGAGATTTTTAGTAGGTTGAAGACTTCTTGTAAAAGTGGGTTCTACGTATAAGGACAATCTAGGAAGAAGGGCATAATCTAGACCCACCCCTGCTACCAAATGACCTGAATAAGTGGTAGTTTTTTGAGGTGGTGTATCTTTTTGTAGGATGGTGGAAGTTACTTCGTATGATTGGTCTTGGGCAATCACTTCTGGCATTGCGACTTTATTTTGTAAAATAAACCGATTCAAAATACCTGCCTTTACACTCAGACCAAGACTACCAACGGCCCATCGTTTTTTTGCTAGGATCGGAATATCTACCATTTTTACAGAATGCGATAAAGTCACCGATAGGTCCAATTCTTCATCGTGGTCGGTGACAGCAGTTGGATTTTTGGTGAGCAATAAATCGGCTGCTAGGCTGCCTGTAGTAGAGCCTAAAGGCAAAGTACTTACATATTCTTTCCCAACTTCACTAGTTGGATTTTCTGTTATTTGCTCGTAGGGAATTCCTCCCGTATAGATGGTTGATTTTTTGGAATGGCGATACTGTAAACCAGATTCCAATATCCAGCCTTTTTGTAGTTGCACACCAAAAGTGAGTCCACCCGAAATAGTAGTAGAGGTGTATTCTTTACCAGCAATATTATCTGCTTCTTCAAACTGAATGACCCCACTTTCTTTCCAACTTGGAGTGTAATTGGCGCCAAGATAAAAAGAGGATTTATTTTTAGTAATAGGGGTAATTGGGGGTTGGATAAATACTTTTTTTTCTTGCGTTAGGATGGGGTTGTACATCATAGTTAACGCAGCTACAGGTTGGTGGAGTTTATTATTTATAGAAATTTCTGTTGATCGTTCTGTATCCAATTGGGTATTGGTTAATGGAGATTCGCCAAGCGGGGACACGTCTTTTTCTGTTTCGCTTTGCTGATAAGCTATCAATCTTCCAGCGTTACTATTTAAAGGGTGGTTTATTTTTTCTTCTTTACCCGATCCACCTCCGAAATGGGATTGTAATAGATCGATTACCTGTTCTTTTTTATTTTGTTGATAGGATAATTGAGAACTGTTTGTCGTATTCAACTGATAAAATTGAAAACAACCAATCAACAACAAGGAGCTAGCCGCAACTGCCATCCACGGTAAGAATACCACCAATCTATTTTTATTTTGTTTGGGATGTAATTCTGCATGAATTTGATCCCATATTTCGTCAGAAGGTTGGTTCCACCCATCCATTTTATTGATTGCTGCCTCCTCATTAAATAGGTTGCCAAATAAGGCTTCCAATTTATCTTTTGATTTCCGATTGCTCATATTGTTTATGTTAATGATTGTTGCCCTAGTTGCTTTCGCAAAGCCGCCTTCGCTTTAAATAATTGGGTTTTGCTGGTATTTATACTCACCCCTAATAGCTCGGCAATTTCTTTATGCGCATACCCCTCAATAACATACAGATTAAATACCACCCGATACCCCATTGGTAATTGCTGAATCAAGCGAGTTAATTCTTCTAAGCCTAGTTTTTGAAATACCTCTTCATTGGTTTGGAAAGCGGTTTCATAGTCCTCACTATCTAAATAATGCCACTCCCTCTTCCATTTTCTCAAATATTGCAAAGCTGCATTGACCATTACTTTTCGCATCCAATGCCCCACTGCCCCTTCCCCTGTATATTGAGGTAAACTTTTAAAAATATTGATAAATCCTTCTTGTAAAATATCTTCCGCCTCTGAGCGATCCCTTCCATACCGTAAGCATACCACAAACAAGCTCACCTTGTATTGTTCATACAGGTGCTTCTGTGCAAGCGCATTTCCCAGTTTTGCTTGGCGTATTGCCTCGTTTAAGTCCATTTACATGTTTAACAATGAGTAGATTAGAAAATGAATAAATGAGTAAATGGGGTGTAATACCTTGAAAGTATCTCTATCTTCAATGACGAAAGCTACCATTTACTCCTTTATTCATTTACTCATTGTGTACTTACTTTAAGGATTGATAAAACCTTATTAAACAGTTAGAATCTCATAGGTGCAAGTATTGATAAAAAGGTTGTCTGAGTGAAAAAATAAATTTGCTCCTCCCTAGTTGAACATGCAGTAAGACGGATTGGCAATCCGTCCTACGCTAATTAGGTTCAAAACCAAAAATAAAACTGATCTTTCCAAAATTCTTTAAACTGTGCTCCCCCGCTTTATCAAATCCCACTCCATAATCAAATCCCAAAGTCCCCAACATGGGAAGAAAGACTCTTAATCCTCCCCCCACAGATCGTTTCAAATCAAATGGATTATAGGTTTCAAAGGATTGGTAGGCATTGCCCGCTTCTAAAAATAATAAAGAGTACAACGTAGTATTAGCATTGGAATAAAGAGGATAGCGTAATTCTACCGTGAATTTATTGAAAATAGGCGTGGCTACTTTCCTGCCATTGAGAAAGTTATTTTCTAAATCCGTCACCTCATACCCTCTTAACGAAAAAATATCGGTTCCTGTATATCCACTGGTATTATTACTAAGCCCATCCCCGCCTAGCTCGAAGCGTTCAAATGGAGAGATGCCCATATCCGAATTGTAACTACCTAACAAGCCAATTTTTGCCCCAACTTTCAGTACTAATTTATCCGTAAGAGAGGTGTACCATTCCATGTCGAATCGCCATTTATGGTATTCTATCCATTTGAATCGCTGTGCCAAATCGAGATTGGAGGCCTCTTCTTTTCTAAATAAAGAATAGGGCGGCGTGATTTGTAAAGACAAGGAAACCATTGAACCAGCAGTGGGAAAAATAGGATGATTAACAGTCGATCTAGCAATGGTTTGGGTCAAGCTAAAATTGTGGAAAGTGCCATTATTAATGACTTGCCCATTGTCTGTGGAAAATAGCCCACCCGCCCAGTCTTGTAAGAAGTACTTTTGAAATCCGATAGCGGTAGTGGAGATAAAATTGTCATCTGGGAAAATTAAAGGGGTACCCAAACTGACTGTGGACCCAAATACATTAAAAGTAGGCGCATCCACCTCTGCATTTCCAAGAATATTTTTAAATCTTGAATAATACATAGCGGTTGTTAAGGAATTGGAGCGTTTGCCTCCCAACCAAGGTTCTGTAAAGGACATGTTCAAGGACTGAAAGGCTCTACCATTCGCTTGGAAGCGGATAGAAGCACGCTGTCCCTCTCCCATAGGCAAGGGATTCCACAATTTTGGTTTGAATAATTTTTGCACCGATAAATTATTAAAACTAACACCAATGGTTCCAATCAAGCCCGTACTAGGTCCTCCCCATCCAGCCGATAATTCAAATTGATCTGATTGTTTCTCTTCCACCAAATATTCCAAATCCACTGAATTGCTCGTTGGATTAATGGAGGTATTGATGTCCAAAGATTCTGGATTAAAATACCCTAGATTGATAATTTGGCGTTGGGAACGAATGATGTCTGCTCGGCTAAATTTCTTGTCGGGTTGTGTTCGTAGTTCTCTACGAATGACATGCTCGTGGGTACGGCTATTCCCCTTGATGGTGACCTTATCAATGGTAGCAGGGGGACCTTCTATTATTCTAATTTCCAAGTCAATCGTATCATTCCGAATAGCTGTTGGGACAGCAGATACATTAAAGAATAAATAACCATTGTCCATGTATAAACTGCTAATATCACTACCTTCTAGGTTCATTTGAAGTTGACGGTCCAATTTATGTTGATTAAATACATCCCCTTTTTGAATAGACAAAATAGCAGCTAATTGGTCGGTGGTATAAATCGCATTTCCCTTCCAAGTGATCGTTCCAAAAAAATAAATAGGCCCCTCCTCTAATTCTAATAAAATATTCCATTCCCCTTGGGCATCCCGCCAAATGCTGTCTCGTTTAATAGAGGCATCTAAATACCCCAATCCCTTATACAACTCCATCATATTTTTTTTACCTGTCGCTACTGTCTCCTGTACCAATTTAGATTTAGAAAATAGGTTTCCTTTGGTTTTTAGTCCCAATCCCTTTTTTAATTTTTTGGAAGAAATCTGCTCGTTTCCCAGAAAATGGATTTGGGCAATTTTTACTTTTTCATTCTTTTCAATATGAAATAGTAGCTGTACTCGGTTTTTATCATGTTCTTTTTTTTCTTCTGTCAGTTGGACTTCCACATCGGCATATCCTTTTTCGATATAGTATTGTTTTAAAAAATTTACAGCATT
>CALJIQ010000113.1 GCA_937973995.1 uncultured Saprospiraceae bacterium | reverse complement strand
AGAATTCCAAAAAAGAGAACGAACAAGAGTTTTATAATTTTTGACATTGAAATTATTTTTAAAAGGGGAAGGTACGGATTTTATTATAATATTTAAGCTAGCGATAATAAGAAAAAACAGACAACGGATATAAGAAAAATCCTGATTGTAACACTTTGCGTACCTAGATAGGATGAGAACACGGATAGAACAGATCTAACGGATAAGAACGGATGCTAAATAGGTCGTGTACTAGTAAAATAGAACAAGTCCTAATTTGAAATCCGTTTTGATCCGTCGAATCCGTTTGATCCGTGTTCCCATCCTATCCTATTTGGATTGTAGGTACGCAATTCGTTATTATCAGGAAAAACCATCGATGGTTTCAGATTATATCTGAAACCCAACATAATAACAACGGACAACCTAGAAGATTGTATCTTCGATTCGCCAAGTACCATGATTTAATTAGCAGAAATTTTCTGTAATCCCTACAAAGTGCTTACCTTCCTTTTCGAAGTTCACCTACCTGGAAAAACGAACCAAAGCAAAAAGACAAAAAACGATATGGAAAACATCTTGTTTTATTATAAAAAGATAATAGGGTAGGTGTTTTGGCGTTATGGCATTATGGTGTTATGGTAGAGCCTACTATTACGAAGATTTTATCGAATTTTACTTCTATTCTTGATATTGATAATTCAACCAAAAAACTATATTTCCACAACACCTAGTCCATTAAATAAAAAGACTAAAAAAATTAAACCGATAATCATCAAACATGGAAAAAAAATTAATCAGCTCCGGTTCTATCTTTGAAGAAGAAGTGGGTTATTCAAGAGCAGTGGTGGTAGGAGATTTTATATTTATGTCTGGCTGTACCGGCTTCAATTACGAAACCTCTGTCATTTCAGACAATGTGCAGGAACAATGTGAGCAAACCATTTTAAACATTAAAAATGCTTTAGAAAAAGCGGGGGCTAGTCTCGAAGACGTGGTTCAAACGACCTTTTATTTTGCCCATCCAAGTGTTTTTAATGATTGCAAACCCATTTTCAAAAAACACTTTGAACATATTAGACCTACCTTAACGGCTATTGGCGCACAGTTGCATGATGATCGAATAAAATTGGAAATTGAGGTGACGGCTGTTAATCAGAGAACTGAAAAATCACTTTAGTCAGTAATCAGAATAAGGGATTGATCGCGTTCATAGGAAATAAGAATTAACATGGTCAGTAAATTTAAGCCGGCATTAAACAGGGTGTATTTAATTGAAAAATACACCATGTTTCATATACTAGAAGGAACTGGTGGCATTGAAGTGGATTTTAAAAATTACCATGATTGGAAGGATAAGTTAATCTTTCTAGGAGTAGGGCAATACATCAAATTTTCATCAGAAAATTTTCTAGTTAGAAAAATAGAATTTGAAGAGGAAAAAGTATTTAGTAATAAAGATGTACGGGTGCTATTTAAGCATCTGATTGCACTAGGATATATTAATTTTAATGAATGTACTACTTGCCAAAAATATCTTAGTAATTCTGTCTTTTCAAAACAGGCTAGTGACATCATAGATGTCTCCTCCGAGCAATGGTATTGGCAAAACCCCTTCCATGCAAAACAAGAAGAATACCATGTTATTTTCGATATTAAAGATATCATCGATGAACAGTATAAAAATCATTTATCCAATGATAGACTCTCAAAAATAATTGGGGTTCGAGGCTATGAAGCACAAGCTTTATTCAAAAGCAAGATTGGTATCACTGTCAAGTCTATGCTAGGGCAAAAAAGATTTTTAGAAAGTAAAAAAGAAATTGCCTTCACCGATAAAAGCATCAAGGAAATTGCTTATGAATTTGGATTTAAGGACCCTGCCTATTTTAATCGAGTCTTCAGTAAAATGGCTGGACAAAGCCCCGCAACCTTTAGAAAAACCACTGATTATGCTAGCAAAGACACCTTCCTACCTGAGTTATATGAGCTATTAGCCACCCATCATAAAGAACAACGAGTGATAGATTTTTATGCGAATAAAATGAATTTATCTATCAAGACCTTATCCAAAAAAGTAAAAGACAAACTCAATATTACCTTAGGACAACTCATCCGACAAGAGTTAATTAATACAGCAAAGTTCCTGCTACAAACCGATAGCACGGTCAAAGAAATTGCCTATGAATTAGGGTTTGCTGAAGCCAATCACTTTTCTTCGTTTTTCAAACATCACACCTCTTATTCTCCCTTAGAATATCGTCAGCTTCTATCGAAAAATTAAAATCCTGTCTCTTCTATCTAGCTTTTCTTGCACTAGATTGCAGTGCCATTTTCAATGGAATAAGCCTTTTCATGGGCTTTGTCAACGTCTTACCTAATTAAAAAATAAAAATTTAAAAGTACAACGAAAAGGGATTTTTTTGTACCCAAACAACTGGTGCATTGCAACATCTTTGCAGTAATATTAATCAAAAATTCAATATAAAATGAATATCAAAAATCAAGTACAGCAAATGGATGAAATGGTCGCACAAGGTGCAATCGTTGATGCCGTTAAAACTTTTTTTGCAGAGACGGCAAACACTTCTGACTATAACAATGTCAAGACAAGTGGAAAAAAACAAATGGTAGAAAAGATGGAAAACTTCTTAGGATCCATTGCTAAGGTAAATGGAATTACCCATCATCATACTATGGTTAACGACAAGGTTTCTGCATCAGAATTCACTTTTGATTTTGACATGAAAGACGATAGTAAAATCTATTGGCATGAAATCATCCGAAGAGTATGGAATGAAGAAGGGAAGGTAATTGCCGAAGAATATTTTCTAGCATAATAACTGAGCACGTCATTTCTATTTTTAATCATATAACATTCCATATCATGAAATTTATAACCAAGCAAATTCATGCTTTTTTAGATTACCCTGTCGCACTAGCACTCATAGGACTTCCTTTTATTTTAGGGCTTGGTAGTTCCAATCCGATAGCCTTTCAGTTGTCTGTCGCAACAGGCGTAGCAGCCTTGATTTTAACCATACTAACAGATCATCAAACGGGCATCCTTCGCGTCATTCCTTACCGAATCCACTTGATTGTAGATTTTTTAGTAGGAATAACCTTTGCACTTGCCCCGTTCATTTTTGGCTTCAACGGACTAGACGCATACTTTTATTGGATAAATGCCGCAGCCGTTCTTTTTGTCGTGAGTATGCACAAACCAGAGTCGGCAATTCCGAATACTTAAAAATTAACAACATTCTTTCAAAATTTCAAAATCAAAAAAATGAGACAGATAATAATTCTAAATTCATAAACAAGAATGGAAAATATTTCCTGTATCTTAATAACTTAGAATTAGATGCCAAGTAATTGTGGCTAGACGAAAAAGACCATAACAAACTAGTAGGTGTAGCCAATGACAATTGGGAAAAACTGAGTAAAATAAGTAGTGTGACATTATTAATTATTGATTATTTTCCAGACGCTACTGAACACGCCTAATTAGCTAATAATCAGTAATTAATAATCAATCAACTGAAAAGCAAAGTTGTTAACTTATTTTTGTCAGACTACTTACATAATTAAAATCTTGACAGATCATCTATGATAATAGGGTGAGTCTATATTAATTAGATTCACCCTTTTTTGTGTGCAATAAGACAACCTATGAGAAAAATTTTATTGTATCCAAAAAGGACATCTGCCTAGCTTTGCGCCCACTATCTTCATAGCAGATAGTATTTACTTTTACAAAAGCTGTTATCTTTATTAATTTTGTTTTGTCACTTGGATATGCACTACCGAAAATTATTTTAACTTACTCGCTAAACCGCTTGGACTTAGTTCAGATAATTTAACAAAACGAATAACCAATGTTAAATCGTAGAAAATTCATTAAACAAGCAGCGGTAGGAACCGCTACTCTTGGTCTCACCACTTGCGCCATTAACAAAAGTTTTTCCCAAACAAAGAAGGACAAAATTGGTGTGGCATTGGTAGGGCTTGGATATTATAGCACCAAGCTATTACTTCCAGCCTTGCAATTAACCGAACATTGTTACCTAGCTGGAATCGTAACGGGCTCTCCAGAGAAAGCTGCGCAATGGCAAAAAGACCACAATATTCCAGATCAAAATATTTATAATTACGACAACTTCGATAGCATTGCCAATAATAAAGAGATCGACGTAGTCTATATTGTATTGCCGCCCTTTATGCACAAAGAATATGTGATCCGAGCAGCAAAAGCAGGCAAACATGTCTGGTGTGAAAAACCAATGGCAATGACGGCTGCGGAATGCGAAGCGATGATCAAAGCTTGTAAAGAAAACAAGCGGCAATTAACGATTGGGTATCGCATGCAGCATGAACCCAATACGCAGGAGGTGATCCGTTTTGGTCGAGAAAAAACTTATGGAAAAGTCCAGTACCTTACTGCCGCTGCAGGTTTTAGGAATGGATGGAAAAAATGGACCGACCATTGGAAATTAGAGAAGGAGAAAGGAGGCGGTGCGCTCTATGACATGGGCGTCTATTGCATCAATGCAGCTCGCTACGTGATAGGCGAAGAACCCATTGCCGTCTTTGCGCAAGAGTTTAATGACGACCCTGTGAAGTACGAAAAATCGGATATGATTACCAATTTCCAATTGGAGTTTCCGAGTGGTGCGATTGCCAACTGTACGACGAGCATTGGCATGAATGTCAATTATCTAAACGTGACGGCTACGGATGGCTTTTATAATTTATCTCCCTTTCAATCTTACACGGGTATCAAAGGCATTACCAGCGATGGTGTTTTGGATAAAGTAATTCCGAATCAACAAACCAAGCAAATGGATGATAATGCGTTGGCTATTTTGCACAATAAAGAAGTGCTAGTAACTGGGGAAGAAGGCTTGCGGGATATTGAGGTAGTGGATGCGATTCATCGATCGGTTAGGGAGGGATGTCGAGTATCCATAAAATCCTAAGTCTTAGGAATGGTACATTCATATAACATAAATCCATTCGGGATACTATTAGCATGGATTTATGTTGCATGATTTAAAAATTCAGATATATAATTTTGAGTTTAATTTTGATTGGGCACGTGGGCGAGTAGCCGTTCATATGGATGATATCGAAAAGTCTGTTAATGGGGTTTCAGAATTACCTCATATTTAATTGTAATTTGTATCTTACCAAGTCTTTATAAAATAAAGTACCACTCCCTATGAAATGGATAAAATTTTTGTTGTCCTTATTACTAACGATCGGCTTAGTATATTTCTTAGATAATTCGCATAAAATAGCCAGCTTACCAACGGAAATTCCTCCTTTAGGAAAGTTATTCAATCCCTTTTCAGGCTTCTGGCAAAACGGAGAAAGCACTACCCCATCCAAAAATCAGGTGCTAAATTTTCCTACTCTAAAAGAAGAAGTAACCGTAGTATATGACGAAAGAATGGTGCCACACATCTTCGCACAAAATGAGGAGGATCTATCTTTTGCGCATGGCTACATCATGGCAGAACATCGCTTATGGCAGATGGATTTTCTGACTCGATTTGCAGGAGGGCGACTAGCAGAAGTGTTAGGCAAAGGCTTATTAGCAAATGATCGTTTGCAGCGGCGAAGAGGGATGATATGGGCAGCTGAAAAAACCGTAGAAGCTTGGAAAACACATCCCGCAGAATATGCTAGTCTAACCGCTTTTACAAAAGGAGTAAATGCGTATGTAGCAACACTATCTCCAGCCGATTATCCGATTGAGTTTAAAATTTTAAATTATAAACCTGAAAATTGGGAACCTATTAAATCTGCTTTGGTCATTAAATATATGGCGCAGAACTTAGCAGGGCGAGAGACGGATTTGGAAGCTACCAATGCCTTGAAATTATATGGGAAAGAAACCTTTGATTTTTTATATCCTGAGTGGAATCCAAAACAAGATCCCATTATTCCGAAAGGCACTGAATACGAATGGGAGTCTGTATTAGAAGCAACCGAGCAAACCCCTACTTTATCGGAGGTAATGGATTTCCTAAAACACGAACCCTACACCAAACCAGCGGAACACCTTGGCAGTAATAATTGGGCAGTAGCAGGGGAACGAACTAAGAATGGTCATCCCATCTTATCGAGCGATCCTCACTTACAATTAACCTTACCCTCTATTTGGTTTGAATCCCAATTACATACGCCATCCATGAATGCTTATGGGGTGTGCATACCAGGGTTTCCTGGCGTAGTGATTGGTTTCAATGAGGATATAGCTTGGGGCCAAACCAATGTCGGGCAGGATGTATTAGATTGGTATCGGATTAAATGGGCGGATGAAGAGAAGACGACCTATTGGTTAGATAATAAAAAACAGGAGGTAGAATATGTCTATGAAACGATTAAAATAAAAGGTAGAACACCTTTAATTGATACGGTAAAATATACTTTCTGGGGACCCATTGTTTACGAAGCAGATAGTTTACCTAGACATGATTTAGCGATGCATTGGGTAGCTCATGATCCCGGTAATGGACAGGAGGCAGCTTCTATATTAGAATTAAACAAAGCCAAAAATTATGACGATTATTCGAGTGCTTTGGTGAAGTATGAAACCCCTGCCCAAAATTTTGTTTTTGCGGCTAGAGATGGCGACATCGCACTTAAGGTAAATGGTAAACTACCAGTAAAAAAAGACCAGCAAGGTCGTTTTGTTCAAGAAGGAGACCAAACCGAAAATGCTTGGCAAGGATGGATTCCCAAAACCCAAGTGCCACAAATTAAAAATCCAGAACGAGGCTATGTAAGTTCGGCGAATCAACACTCCACCGATCCTAGTTATCCTTATTATTATAATGGTGGATTTGGAGATTACCGTGGGCGGGTTGCCAATCGATTTTTAGACTCTTTGAATATTTCTACAGTCGAAGATATGATGGCAATGCAAAATAGTAACTATAGCATTTTTGCGGAAGAACTATTGCCTTTATTATTGACGCATTTGAATACGGATAACCTAAGTGACGAGCAGCAATCATTGGTCAACACTTTGAAAGAGTGGGATTATCATTTTGATAAAGAAAAAATAGCCCCTGCCTTATTTACCGTTTGGTGGGATAAATTCTATGAACTTACTTGGGATGAAATATACACTACCAGAGAGTCTATGCCCATCCTAATGCCAGAAAATTGGCGTACTATTACCCTACTAGAAGAAACACCGAATCATGTCTTTTTTGATGATAAAAGAACAACTGAAAAAGAAACAGCAAAAGAGATCGTGACTACTTCCTTTCTAGAAATGGCGGAAGAGTTAAAAGATAAATTAAACCAAGAGGACTTCAATTGGTCTCAACAAAAAGAAACCATTGTTCAGCACTTAGGTCGTATTTCATCTTTTTCTAGAACAATAGATAATGGGGGATACAGATATGCCCTAAATGCCATTAGTCGAATCCACGGTCCTTCTTGGCGGATGGTGATTGAGTTGGGAGATCGAGTCAAGGGCTACGGTGTTTTTCCTGGTGGACAATCAGGAAATCCAGGTAGCGCCTATTATGATGATAGTGTGGATGAATGGACGGAAGGAAAATACCATGAGTTGTTTTTCATGAAGGATCAAGATGATCGAGGACAACCTATTTTATTTACGCAGCGGTTGAAATGAAGGGGTCATTAACCACATTAGTTCACATTAGTTTTTTCACATAAGTTCACAAAGTTACGTGTACTACTTTGTGTGCTAATGTGAATCAACTTATGTGAACTAATGTGGTTTTCAAAAACAAAAAATGAAAAAATTCTTGATAAGTATTCTATTAATTACCCTTATTGGATTTTTATTACAATCCTATTTCCCATGGTGGACGGTTGTAATAGTAGCAGCCATCGTAGGCTTTATGATACAATCTACTAATGGTTTCTGGAGTTATCTAACGGGATTTGTGGCAGTGGCTTTATTGTGGGGGATTTATGCAGGATATTTAGATATTCAAAACGGACACCTTTTATCTACCAAAATGGGGAATCTATTTGGAGCCTTATCTAGTGGTAGTATGGTTTTGTTAACTAGCTTAATAGGCGGCATTGTTGGTGGATTTGGTACGCTTATAGGCTATTTGGGAAAGCAGTTAATAACTTAAAAATAATTCATCAATCGGACAGAAAACTCCTAAAACAAAGTTAAATAGGAAACTTTTCTACGTTAGAATTTATTTATATAACAATAATAAGATATATAATTAGGTTGTTTTTTTATAAAGCATGATGCCTATGTGTCAAAACGCCACAAAGCCATAATGCCAAAACACCAATATTTACACAATGCCTACACCGCTAAACATCAACTACCAAAACCTAATAGATCTAATTGGCGAAGCCAAGACGGAACAGGTATTGGAGGTGTTAGCGACCAGCCTAAAAGATCAACCTACCTATGCAGCCTATCACAAAGAAGTAACCCTCCTTTCTAATAATTATTCGCAGTTGCAACGAGCCAGAAGAATTGATGTGATTGGCTTTCAGAATTATACGACTAAGTCCAATCAGATCAGCAATGCGGTATTAGAGATACTGGAAGATTTAAAGGAAGGAAAAGCCTATCATTCCCATAACGTAGATGCCATTTCTTTTACAGGATTTTGGAAAATTGCTGCCATTTTAGCGATTTTATTAGTAGGAATATTGGGAGGTATTGGTGCGGCTTCTTACTTTTTCTTTTTCAATAAGGAAGAAAAAATTGAGTGGGAATGTCCTGCCTATAATTCTCCCTCCTTCAAGGTCTTAGTCTTACCATTTCATAATGAATTACCGGCTGGCAGGACCGCTCCTCATAAACATATCGTTAGTCAATTAGCTGCCTTTTCAAAAGAAGAAAACTTAGCGGTTACTATTGGTACGATACAACCAGATGGAGCGATTAAAGCCATTTATAGTGAAGAAGAAGCGAATGAATATCTGCAACAATGCAACCCAAATATGCTAGTATGGGGACAGGCAGATATACTGGATGCTACAACGGGCATTACCGTTCATTATTCGCTTACGGATCCTATTAAATTTGAATGGTTATCGGATTTTGAAACGGACGGAAAAATAGACACGGTACTTCAAAAGGCACTCACTTCTGCTTCTTTTGAAGGGGCAACCCAACAAATAGAAAAAGTGTTGAAAAGAGTCCTAAAAGCAACCGTTGCTTTTAAGGAAAAAAATTATTCAGCCGTTGCCGATCTCCAAGAAAAAACTCCTGTAGTCGTAGAAAAAGGAATAGCCAAGAAGTTACAATATATGGAAGCGGAGAGTTATAAAAAATTAAACAAACCCAATGAAGCAATCGCTACTTATTCAAAAATTCTAGCAGAAGAACCTACTGCCACTTTAGCATTAAACAATCGGGCGCACCTCCAGTTGAGGCAAAAACAATTGAATGAAGCACTGGCAGATTTCAATACCTTAGAAACATTAAATAACGGTAGCCCTGAAATTATTTATAAAAAAGCAGAAATTCATGAACAGTTAGGCAATTTGGGAGCAGCAAAAAAAGACTATAGCAGAGCAGAAAAGGCATGCCCACCTAAAATGAAAAAACCTATTAAAGACGATCTAGAACGAGTAGAGAAAAAAATAGCGACCGAAAAGGATAGAATTTCACGACGAAGAGGAAATGCTACTTCCACCCCTTCAACACCAAGACCTGGTCGTCCACAAGTGACAAGAGAGGCAACTGTTGAAAATTTATTGGAACAAGTAGTATCCCAAAATGCTATCGGGAACAATAAAGAAGCAGAAGAAAAAGCAATCGCCATCTTGCAAAAAAATCCTAAAAACAGAAAGGCTATTAAAGAATTAATAAAGGCTAAATATTTTCAGGACAACAGCATTAGCCTCCCTGAGTTACAAAAAAATCCCTATTTGAAAAAAGTGGATTCAACGACCTTGAAGAAATTAAAAGACCCCGTTATGGAGGCGATTCTTCGGAATGGTATTGTCCAAAAGAATTGAAGGTGATGGTTTGATGGTTAGTTGTATGACAAAAGAAATGAAACAGTTCCAATTATCAATCAGCTCAGCTTAAAGTGAGCAGATTGAACGATTGCGCCTCATCTGCTCACTCCAAAGTGAGCTGATGAGTTATTGGTTGTTCGATTCCTTCTGCCACATAACTTTAACATCATGTGAACCATCAAACAATCTAGCCATCCACTCCTTCCCCTCACTTCGACCAATAATCCATCACCATCACATCTTCTAAGTGCGGACTCAACACGTCCACAAATGCCTTATGCGCAGGGTGCGGCAAATATATCTCCCGATCCGCTTCACTATTGAATGACACAAAAAAGACATGTGTAAAGCCTTTGTCTAATCCTTCTGGACTATTATTAAGGCCCCATTCAAAATCACTGATGGCTGCAATTTTGGAAGGCAGTGCCGCAAAGGCATTTTCTACTTTTTGAATATCCGCAGTTGTTGCTGATTCTTTGAATTTAAACATGACTACATGGCGTAGTTGTTTTTGGGCCATCACTTTTTTCATACTACTAGAAAATTGCTTATCGTTATCTTGGGTATTTATTTTAAGCGAACAACTACTTACCAATAACAATACTGCAAATAGATACAATTGATTTTTCATATTATTCCGTCTCAAGTATGGTTTTTACACCAGTCGTTAAATAGTGATCGAAGGTACTATTTCTTTTTTGATGGATCTAAATTTTGCACCCATAATTGTGAAGAAAAGATTATATTTGTTTGGTAGCTTTAGCATAATAAAATATCTATGAATCCATCAGTAGTCTCCAAATACCTCACCCCACAAGAAAGAAAAGAACTCATTCAAAAAAACGATTGGAAAGGAGTCTGGCAAGTGCTGCAAACTTGGGGTGGAATCATTGCCACTTTCACAGTGGTTTATCTATTCCCAAATCCATTGGTAATTTTGATCGCCTTATTTGTATTGGGTGGACAGCAATTAGCTTGTTCCATTATCATGCACGATACGGGACATTATGCTTTATTTAAAAATAAAAAGCTAAATGACTTTGTCGGAAAATGGTTGGGCAGCTATCCGATCATGAATGATATGTTGAAATATCGGACCTATCATTTGGAGCACCACTTGACAACAGGCACCGCAGAAGACCCTGATATTTCTTTGACTAAAGGGTATCCGACTTCTGTGGCTAGTATGCTACGAAAATTGGGAAGAGATTTATTAGGAGCAACGGGTACCAAGTCTCAAATTGGCTTGATGAGTATGCACTTGGGCTATTTAAAATATAGCTTGAGTAAAAAAATTGAAAAAATAAATCAACAAGATCGAACTTGGAAGGAATTTTTCGAGGTAGCTTATCACAATGCAACAGGACCTATTGTAACGCAGGTTATTCTATTTGCGCTTTGTTTTTTTTTAGCGAGTCCTTGGCTATATTTATTATGGGTCGGCGCACTACTGACCACCTTTAATTTTTCGATCCGCATTCGCTCAATGGCGGAACATTCCATGGTGGAAGACACGGAAGATGTAATGCGCAATACCCGCACTACTTATGCGAATTTCTTGGAAAGAATTTTATTTGCTCCCCATCACGTAAACTACCACGTAGAGCATCATTTATTAATGAGTGTTCCTTCGTACAACTTACCTAAGATGCATCGGCTATTAAAAGAAAGAGGCTTTTATAAAAAGGGGTTATTGGAACAAGGCTATTGGGATATTGTGATGATGGCGATTGGGAGGAAGAGTCTTTAGTAATTGCTTACCACATAGATCACATCAGGAAATCCACATAGGCAGGCCATAGAATTAAAATTTAAGTACCGCAGTTCTGAAAAAATGGGCACTGATGGCTGACATTTTGGGTGGATAGAAATAGTATAGGCAATGGCAGACATCTTATTTAAAATGTCTGCTACCTCCACTCCCCAAACTTCCCACAGGTATCAGCCATTATTCTGTTATCAACCCAGAAACCCAATGATCAAATACAACACTGCCGTTATCCCTCCCGCAATCAAAGCATAAGGAAATTGCGTTTTCACATGATCGATATGATCGCTTGCTGCTGCCATCGAAGACAAAATAGTTGTATCAGAAATAGGAGAACAATGATCGCCAAAAACACCACCACCCAATGCCGCTGCAATCGCTAGGTGCACATTGGCATCCATCGACTGTGCCATTGGTACGGCTATGGCAATCATAATCGCAAAAGTACCCCAAGAGGTACCCGTAGAAAAAGCAATGAAACAGCTAACTAAAAAAACAATAAAAGGCACTAATGAAGGAGATAACCATGCTTTAGAAACTTCTGCTACATAGACACCCGTACCCAAGGCTTTACAAACCGCCCCGATTGCAAATGCCATGACCATCAATAAGGCTAAAGGCATCATACCTGCCATCCCTTTCAAGGTCAAATCCACCATTTCCTTGGAACGCATAATCCCTTGTATTCGATAAGAAGCCATGGAAAAGAGTAAGGAAAAAATAACGGAGGTCAAAACAGCCGTAGAACCAGAACCTTGTCCGATGGCATAGAAAAATTTTCCCCAAAATCCACTATCCGATCTATTCTCCAAAGCAGCCTCCCAACCTGTATAAGACAACATGACGGGCATTAATAAAACCATAATGACCGTTGGTAAAATCATATTCCTAGCTTTGGGCGTTACCCCTTCTTTTGTCTCTACCCCTGTCAATTCATCTGCGACCATCGGTTGCGCATCATCTGCTAATAGCTTTCCTTCTTCTTTGGCTCGCCGCTCTGCTTTTGCCATTGGTCCAAAATCTTTTTTTGTAAGAATGACAATTAAGACGATCAATAAGGCAAGCATCGGATAAAAATTATAAGCGACTGCCCTAAACAAAGTGCCAAATGGGTTTTCAAATCCTTGCGCTAATAACAAACTCATAATAAAGGCGCCCCAGGCATTAAAAGGAATCAAAATAGAAGCGGGTGCCGAACTGGAGTCAGCGATATAAGCGAGCTTTTCTCTTGGGATTTTCAGCTTATCAAAGACAGGTCTATATAAAGCCCCGACCGTCAAAACGGAAATATTCGACTCTACAAAAATCAATACGCCCGTCACCCATGCTAATAATTGAACGATGATGCGATTATTCCCTGCTTTCTTTTTTTCATACCGTTCTAAGAAATGACTAATCCGATGAATAAAGCCTTCTACCCCTCCTGAGCGTTGAATAAAAATAATCCATGCACCGACCAAGGCGGAAAATAAGATAGTGCGAGTATTGCCAGAATCTTTAAATACATCTACTAAAGCTTGGATGGTATCCAAGGTGCCTTGAAATAGATTAGAAAAAATTCCTAAGACATTACCGTCTAATGGCTGCCAGCCAATAATCATCCAACCCAGCCAAATTCCAAATAGCAGGGATACAAAAACTTGCTTGGTACGAATGGCTAAAAAAATCGCAAGCACGGGTGGTAGAATAGAAAGGAAACCGAATTCCGACATGAGTAAGAGTGAGGGGTGTAGAATGAGGAGTGAGGAGTATAACGTGCTTTTTCTTCCTTACTTCTTATTCTACACTAAATTTAAGATGGTATAAAAGTAGTTAAAAAGTAAGTTCTGCATGTTGTGTTAGTTCTAAATTTTTAAAAGATAAAAATTTGACCTAACCTAACTTTCATGCATCGCTTGCTGCGCAAGCTCGGCAGTGAGGTTCTTCAGCAGCAAGCCTATCGAAATACTTTGCGGGCTTTTAAAGATCAATAACATGAATTTGGTGTATTAACTTGATTTTTTTGCCCCACTACTAAGATAATCAATAAATTAGCCTATCTTTCGCTTTGTATTTGAATTTTGCTAGTTTACTACTGGTTCAAATAGTATAAGCTTACTAAGAAAATCACCTATCAATTCAAGGGAGGCTTATATCAATGCCCCGCCCCTACCAACAGACTAATAAACGAATGGACCAGACAAGACTTAAGTTCAACAAGGCAGATCAACCTGACTTCTTTAGAGTATTGAATAAGAGAGTAAATCAATATTTTAAAGAGAAAAACATATCTAAAAAGGCTAATTTAAACATGGTACTAAAGACCACGTTTATGCTTGGTCTTTATTTTATTCCCTTCTTTTTCTTACTATCTGGTATGATTACTTCCTTTGGAGGCATGATACTCATATGGGGCATCATGGGATTGGGCATGGCAGGGATTGGTTTATGCGTGATGCATGATGCGAATCATGGGTCCTACTCTACTAATAGAACGATTAATAAAGTGGTTGGATTCGTCATAAATTTCATGGGCTGCTTTCACAGTACTTGGAAAATTCAACACAATGTATTGCATCACTCCTATACCAATATCAATGGATTCGATGAGGATACAGACAATCCCCTTATGCGTTTTTCTCCTAAACGAGAGCCTAGTAAACGCTTTCGATATCAAGCTTATTACGCACCTTTTGTTTATTGCCTAATGAGTTTGAATCGCTTCTTAATGAAAGATTTTCAACAGATCGCAAGTTTTAGTAAGAATGGATTATTAGCGGGAGAAGGATTAACATTTGCAACTGCTTTAGGTCAATTGATCTTCCATAAGATTTGGTATATAGCGTTAACTATTTGTTTACCGCTTTTCTTGTTAGACTTTTCCTTTGGTCAAATTATTCTAGGCTTTTTACTGATGCATTTTATTTGTGGATTGATACTAGCATTGATTTTTCAATCTGCACACATTTTAGAGGAAACGGAATTTTTCAATCCAGATGACCAGGGAAGAATGGAAAATAATTGGGCGATTCATCAGCTACGAACTACCGCTAATTTTGCCAATACTAATTCTTTGTTTTCTTGGTTAATTGGCGGACTGAACTTTCAGATTGAACATCATCTTTTTCCCAACATCTGCCACGTTCACTATAAATCGCTCTCAAAAATTGTTAAAAGCACTGCATTAGAATATAACTTGCCTTATCATCAGCATACTACCTTTTTGGATGCACTCAAGAGTCACTTTATTTATTTGGATCAGCTTGGGAAAGGAGAGTTAGTGCATAGTCATTAAAATTAACTTCAATCCTTATCACTCTCCTAGCATTTTTTTACGGATATTTAAAAGGTTCATTACACAGCTTTTATGATCGCCTACGGTTAATGCAAATTCCTGTTTGACCCTTAAGCCATTCGCATATTCGGCAGGCTTCCAATTGGGCATATTACAAATAGCTTCTAGTAATATGGTATCTACTTCTTCATCTTTAGAAGATTCGAATACTTGAGCATCTACTACTTGCCCGTCTTCATTGATAGCGAACTTTAGAGCAGTAGCATGATGCTGTCTAAATTGGCTTTTTGAAATTTTATCAATTGCATTGTCTTTTAAATATTTTTGTAACTGTTGCTTCCCACTGGCATAGGTTGCTTCTCGATCAGGATCGACTGTAAATGTAAAATTGAATTCCTTTGGGTCATTCTGCTTCAAGGTATTTTCAGGAATATAGTTGACTTTAATGCCAATTATTGTATTGACATCCGCTAGCTTTAGGTCCTCCTTTTGTGCTTGACTAAGGGTATCATTTTCACTTACCGATTTTTTTATCTTACCATTCTGGCTGGTTGAAAGTTCAACTGAAATATAGGATCTCACCCAAGCAGGTTTATAATGTTTATTCAGATCAATCAAAGTATGGGCTGCTACTAATTTTTCTTTAGTGATGGAAGGAGACGGATACACCCTATGTACTTCATATTCGAAGTCAAACGGTAAACTATCTTGGGAGAAACCGAAATTCGATACCCCAAGAACAACGCAAAGAAGGCAGAGTAATTTAATTGGATAATATTTCATAAGTAGTAATATTTAGTCACAATACTAATGCTATGTCAACAATTGCACCACACCTTGTAAACACAATCCATTGCCGATACTGACCGCTCCCATGAAATTGTAGAAGATTTTTAGTAGGATTGGGTTCATGTTGTATGAGTAAGGAATTTAAATATTTGCTCGCCGCCTTCGGCGTCTCGCAAAAAGGTTTTTAGGAGGCAACAAATTCAAAAATTGGCTTTGAAAAGCCAATTTTTGAATTTTTTGCCTCCTAAAACTTAGCACTAGATATATAGTTACTTTCTAAAACTCTGTTTTTGTTTTACTTTCATTTCTTCTTTTGAAATATAAATACAAAGAAAGAACAGCTAGCACACCTCCCAAGCCAATCAGCCACAATTGTATATCTTCGATAAAGGTAACGAAAGTTCCCAATAAGGTAGCACCACCCAACCAAATGGCCAGAGAACTCATCCAACAACAACTAGTGCCTACAAAAAAGGCAGCCACGCTTCCAGATAGTGTTTTCTTGTAATCTTTCATGGATGTTATTTTATCGCACTCAAGGAAATACTCGTTACCCTAGCAGCTATATCCTTCGCTTGTTCACTGTCTAAATCAAAATCCATTTCCTTCGCTATCTGCATCACTTGAGGATCAGTTAACATTAGCTCCAATGGAAATTCGGTTTTGGTTTCTACCTTCACTTCTTTAAATCCAGCATCCTTAACATACTGTAAATAGTCCTCTAATTTCTCTGCACCCGACACACAGGCAATATGCCCTGCTAAAGAATTTTTAACAAAGTCTGGTAATTCCCTTTCTAAAACAATATCACTAATAGATAATTTTCCGCCCGGTTTTAATACCCGATAGGCTTCACTATAAACAGCGCCTTTATTTAAAGACAGGTTGATAACGCAGTTGGAAATAATATGGTCAGCAATATTGGCATTTAAGGGCAATTCTTCTATATCTCCTTTGACAAATTCTACATTACCATAGCTACCTTGTTTAGCATTTTTATTGGCTAGTTTCAACATGTCATCTGACAAGTCTACCCCTATCACCTTTCCATTTTCTCCAACAATTGGAGCAACAATAAAGGCATCAAAACCTGCGCCTGATCCTAAGTCTACCACCGTTTCTCCCTTTTTAATTTTAGCAAAGGCAGAGGGATTGCCGCAGCCCACGCCCAAATTTGCTCCTTTTGGTACGGCATTTAATTCTTCTTTAGAATAGCCAATCTTTTCTCCTACTTTATTAGCATTGGCAGTTGGGTCGCAACAGGCGAATAGTTTGGAGAATAACCCACTACTGGTCGATTTTGCTAATTTTCCATAACTCTCGATAACTGATTTTTTTACGGTTGTTGTATCCATTTTTTGTGTTTTATTTTACCACATTAGGGCACATTAGTTGATTCACATAAGTGCACATAGAATTGAAGTTCAAGTCCAAATGTTATTGATTACTAATCATTGATTATTAGCTAATTACGCGTGTTTATCACGTTTGTAGAATAATTAATAATCAGTAATTAATAATGTCCTACCACTTGCTTAATCAAATTTGCCTTATGTGAACTAATGTGAAAATACTAATGTGCCCTAATGTGGTTTAAAAAATTAATAATAACACAAATATCCCCCACATCAACCACTTATCAATTGACCTAGATCAAGTTCGAGCAATTTTTTTGCGAATTCTACTCAAGGTTTCAGGAGCAATTTGCAGGTAAGAGGCTAAATATTGGAGCGGGACACGTTGTAGCAAGTCGGGTTCCTCTTCTAACACTTGGAGGTATCGTTCTGTAGCAGTGAGATCCGTCAAAAAGCGATTGTGACAATCCACATTGATGTATTCCGCTTCGCCAGCTAGTCTTCCGACTTGTTGCCAAAATAGATTCTTTTTATACAAGGCTTGAAGAGATTCGTTGGAGAGGGTCAAAAGTGTGACATCTTCTATTGCTTGAATGGCAACATCACTTGGCTGTTGGGTAATGAGGCTTCGGTAGGAACAAGTAATGGTGTTTTCTTTACAAAAGCAATTGGTCACTTCTTTGCCGTCATTCAAATAATACAATCGACACAATCCTTTTTCAATAAAGCCAATATGTTGACACACTTGCCCTTCCCTTAAAAAATAATCTCCAGCAGCAATTTCTTTGGTTGAAATATAAGGCTGGACTTCCTCAAATACAGAAGGTTGATAATGCGGAAAATTTTGTAAGAATTTATTGAACGCTTCCATGGTTTTATTAACACGTTGGATAGTGATGAGTTTAGAGTATGTCTAAAATTTATTTCGAGTTGAAAATCAATAGTTTGTGGTTCTGGCAAAGAAAAAATTAGTGCGTTTAGCGGGCTAAGCAAACTCATTTTTTCAAAGTCAGGTTCATAAAATATTGATTTTCAGCCGATAGAAATTTAGACATACTCTTAGTTTAGTCTTACATAAAAACAGTTCTTTATTAAATTTTTGCAAAAGTTATTTTTACCTACTCGTCGGATGGCTACCGCCGTCCGATGAGATGGATATTCCCATCCGACGGCGATAGCCATCCGACGGGGAAATTGCAAAAATGGTCAAAGAACCATAAAATCAAAGATTTTTTCCTGAGTTGTCCCCACCTCTAAGTTCAGTTTCGTGATAGGAGTGATATTCAATTTCTAGGTCGGTTCGAATATACTCTATTTGGACTAAAAATAAAAATAATGATTCCAAATCTGTTAACACTAGCTTTGGTAGCTTTTGTACCCCTCGTCCTTGGTTACATTTGGTTTAGTGAGTCCTTATTTGGCGGAGAGCGGTGGATTCAAATTGCTGGAATAAACCGAGAACTAGCCAATAAAGAAGTACCCCTTATGAAAGTAATTGCCACCATGATTCCGAACTTCTTGATTGCCTTTGGTCTCTATAATTTAATCGTCCATGGGTCTGGTGTATTTGGTTTGGTGGGAGGCGATACAGAATTATTGAAAACGGGAACAGCGGCTTCTTTTTTGCAAGAGTATGGTTCTAATTATTTAACCATCAAACATGGTATCTTTCATGGCATTTTGCCTGGATATATTTGTTTCGTATTGCCTGTACTTTTGTATGTGGTCATATTTGAAAGAAAATCGGCCAAATATTTTTGGGTGTATTCTGGCTATTGGATCTTGTCGTTAGCCATTATGGGTGCCATCATTTCTAAGTGGGGATGGACGCTGGTTTGAAAACATAAAATCAAATTTTAAAACAATTCCTAAAATTAAAAAATCGAAATCATGAAAGACTTTATGCTAATATTCGTTGGTACAAATTATGAAACCATGGATCTTTCTCCTGAAGAAATGCAGGAGAGAATGGGCAAATGGTGGACTTGGCAAGAAAAAATGGAAGCGGCTGGTCAACTTAAAAGTGGTCATGCTTTACATTCTCACGGAAAGCACGTAACAGGTCCACAGCGAGTAGTAACCGACAAGACTTCTACAGAATTGAAGGAATTGGTAGGCGGGTATTATATTGTCAAAGCGAAGGACTATGAGGGCGCTATTGAAATTTCTCAAGATTATCCAGATTATGACTTGGGTGGGAGAGTTGAAATACGAGAGGTAATTGTGTTTGATAAACCGTCTTAGTAATCTTGTTGGTTGAGCTTTACGGGGTCACTTAAAAGGGTGCCCCCGTAAATTTAGGCGCTGATGATCTAGCAATCCAGCTATGCTAAACAGAGAAAACAAAGAACAAATCGTTGACCATCTATTCCGTCATCAATACGGAAAAATGGTAGCGGTCATGATTCGTATTTTTGGTTCGGAACATCTAGAGACCATCGAAGATGCCGTACAGGATACTTTTGCGAAAGCCTTAGCTATGTGGCGCAAGGAAATCCCCCCCAACCCAGAAGGATGGCTAATGACGGCTGCTAAGAATCGAGTCATCGATTTGTTTAGAAAGATTAACGCCGAACACAAAAGATTACCCAATCTCAATAACGGCTTGGCGGTAATCGCATTGCGAGAGGTTTTCCTGGACCACGAGATAGAGGATGCACAATTAAGAATGATCTTCATGGCCTGTCATCCAACGCTCCATTTACGAGATCAAATTGCATTTGCGTTAAAGACCATATCGGGATTTAGTCGAAAAGAAATTGCTTCCGCCTTATTGCTCAAAGAAGAAACCGTAAAAAAGCGATTAACCAGAGCAAGAAAGACTATTAAATCCAACCAAATCGAATTTCAAATACCTCAAGGAAAAGAATTACCGAGTAGAATGGAAAGTGTGTTGGAAGTATTATATCTGTTATTCAACGAAGGTTTTCATTCGGGCAGCAAAGAAATATTGGTACGAAAAGATCTTTGCGGGGAGGCCATTCGATTAAATAAAATGCTTTTAAAAAACAAGTTTACCGACACGGCTGCCGCCAATGCGCTCTTTGGATTAATGTGCTTTCAGGCAGCCAGATTGGATAGTAAATTAAACGAAGCTAATGAAATAATAGACCTGCAACAACAAGATAGAAGAAAATGGTTTCGACCATTAATTTTTGCTGGACATGATGCTATGGTAAAAGCAACAAAAGAAAATACCCTATCTACTTACCATTACGAAGCGGCGATTGCTGCCGAACATTTAAAAGCAAAAACCTTTCAACAGACAAATTGGAAAAAGATTCTTCAGTATTACCAACAACTCTATGAATTACAACCTTCTGACCTATACTTAATGAACCTTGCTTATGTGTATGTTCGCTTAAATAATGCTACGGAAGCCTCCACTATACTGAAAAAAATCCAACCAGCAACTTTGGAACAAAGGTCCTATTTGTATTACGGTACGGTTGCTGAGTTACATCTTTTAAAGAAAGAAATTCAGAAAGCTTTGGAGAGTCTTGACAAGGCTATTGCGCTTGTTAAAAATGAGGCTGAAAAAAAATATCTAATTAAGAAGAAAGAAGGCATAGTTAAAAAATAAGCCAATAGAAAAATCCCTATAAAATATCGTGAATTTTTAATCAGGCATCATCATCTTTTTGATGGTGTTTGTTTTTTTTTGAAATACCAATCTAGACCATTTTACTAACTCCTTATATTGTTAATGATGGTTAGAAAATCTTTCTTAGTACTCATTTTTGAATGTACATTTTGTATGCTTAGATGTGGTCTACTTTTTTTCAATTACTGGATAAGGGCTTTCTTCAAATTTCGTAGTGTGGTAACCTTTAATCCCTAATTCTAAGGTTAAAGCACTTCTATAATCTTGGTCTTTTTCAAGACAATTTAAAATATGTTGAAAGTCATATTTGGGTTGCCAACCTAACTCATTTCTTGCCTTTGCATTGACATACACTCGACCTATTTGAGGTAGCATTTTCCATCCCTTTCGTTTATATAGTGTTTCAAATTCAGGATAAATACTAGAAACTACTTTCGTAGCATCTGTATGTAAATTTAATAAGTCTTTTTTGGTAAAAGGCGATGTGGCACTGATAATATATTTTTGAAAACCAAGGTCCACTACTTTTTCAATAGCTAGCAAATGCGCTGAAACGACATCCTCAATATCTACTCTTCTATGCAGATATTCATTAGCTTTGATATTTAAATCCTCATACGTTTCTCGGAGTTGTTTATTGTCATCCGCTTCTGAGAAGAATCGAGATGTTTTCAAAATAAGGCAAGGTAATTGGTGATTGCGAACATACAATTGACATAAATCTTCTGCTGCCAATTTTGTTACGCCATAGATGTTTTTGGGTATTGGAGTAAGGTCTTCCGTTACCCAAACAGCAGGTTCTCCTTTGGTTGGGCGTAATTGGTCACCAAAGGTGCTAGTAGTACTGGTGAAAATACATCCTTTCACACCTTTACGCTTAGCAGCTTCTAAAAGATTGAGCGTACCAGTTATATTGGTATCAATAAAATCTTGTTTAGAGTGAGTAACTATATGTGGTTTATGGAGGGTGGCTGTGTGTACTACATAATCTATATTTTCTACAACTTGGTTAACAAATGAAGGATCGGTTATGGAACCAATCTGAGTGGTATATGGCCCTTCTTTAATGTCAATCCCAATACAACCAATTTGTTTTTTTTTCAAAGTTCGACAAAGGGCTTCTCCTAAATGACCACTACTGCCTGTTACTAATATTTTCATAAATTATGATTTCGCTGTCTTTTTTCTACCAGCATGTGGGCACTTCTATCTTATGGTTGATCCCTCCCTACAAAACTTTCTTTTCCAAGTAAGAAATTAATGGCTCTAGTTACATTTTTGTCAACACTCTTCTCCGTTTTTAAATTAGCAATATACCGTACAATTTCTTTTTGTCTAGAGGGAGAGAGTTGTTCAAATACTTTTTTGGCAGCTTTATTCTTCGCTAAAGCTTTGGTCCATTTAGGATGGGGAGCAATGGTTCGATCGCTTGGGTCAAATTCAATTGCTACTTCAATTGTTTCTCCAATTCTCTTAGGCGAATTTTTAAGCATTTTCAAGTTAATATATAATCGCCAATCTCCACTATACTTTACTAAGGTTTGCTGATAGGGCTTTCCATTGATCGTTCCTCTTACGGGAATAGGACCTTTATTCTTTTTAGCTTGTTGGAAAACAAACCGCAGAATTGGCAAGGGAAGAAACACAAATGGATTTCCAACTATGATTTCTAAAGTGGATTTAAATTTCTGCATTTTCGGGGATTATCACTAATTATTGATCTGCCTCGCTGGCTGACGCCAGCTCGGCAAGTAGGCTTTAACTATGACAAATATAATTTTTTTGTTCGCCATTAGAAAGCCATAGAATAGATCGTATTCAAGAAGGCGTATTTCTTTATAGGATAAGTCTGGTCTTTCTTGTTTCTTTGCTGCACTATTCTCAAAAGAAGTCAGAGATTTTATCTTCCAATAACTGTCATAACAATCAATCTGACAGCCGTAAGCGGTCTGACAGTAAAGCGTGACTTCTAAACATATATACATGGAGTCATTAAGACTTATTTTATCCAATCGAATCTATTTTGCGCCTGCTTGGGTATTTGCTTCGCTCAATATTGTAACAGGGACTTGGGTATTGTATCTCCCTTATGTAAAAACGAAATTGGAATTGAATGATGCGCAAATAGGAGTAGCGCTCTTCTCCTTGGCCTTGGGATTGCTAATTTCTATTCCTTTTATCCCCTTGGTCAATCGAAAAATTGGCGTTGGTAATTCCACCATTATTGGCATTGTTTTATTTGCTTTATCTTATAATCTTCCCATCATAGCTCCCACCTATTGGCTGCTTTGTGGTAGTCTGTTGATGACCGGGATATTTTCAGGATATACCGATATAGCCATGAATGCGTTGGTCTCTACCATAGAAGAAACCAATGACAAAAATTTCATGTCTGCTGCGCATGGTTTTTTTAGTTTAGGAGGCTTTATCGGTGCTAGTATCGGTAGTGCGCTAATGACGATTTTTTCCAGTCCAAGTTGGCATATGCTGACGATCACCTTCTTTATTATTGCCTCCAATATATGGTTAGCAAAACACTATCAATCCATTAAGGAAAAAGTAATTCCTAAAACAGATCAGGGGAATCAATTCAAAAGTATTCGACTGTTGCTTGGTTTGTCTATCATCGCCTTTATTATCATGTTTAATGAAGGGGCCGTGGAACACTGGAGCAATTTATTCTTTTTTGATATTGTCAAAGTAACTGAAAGCAAAGCAGGATTTGGATTTATTGCCTTTTCTCTTTGTATGACCATTGGTCGATTTTTAGGAGATGGCATTAGTCAAAAATTTGGAACGGTCAATACGATCGGCTATGGTTGTTTGATCGCTTTTGGTGCCTATTTCTTTATCATTACTTCTAATCTATATTTAGCTATATTAGGCTTTGGCATATTGGGTCTAGGGCTTTCTGTTATTATCCCAGAGATTTTTCGATTGGCGGGGAGAACGGATGGAGTGGTTGCTTCAGTTGGTATTTCCCTTGTTTCAGGAATTGGATTCGCTGGGTTTCTTCTTGGACCTGTCCTATTAGGATTTATTTCTAATAGGACTAATTTGATTTGGAGCTTTGGTTTTTTATCGTTCTCGGTGGTGATTGCTTTGGGGTTGACGTTTATTCAATTGCGGAGGACTTATCAGTCCGTTTAATGACGCTTAAGCAGTCGTTTTATTCTATCAGTTTGTTTGCAGTTTTTAGTTCAAAGACAGCAAGAGAAACGATAATAATAGTTTCATTTAAAATATAGATCCATCCCCACATAGTTATGGTCTCTTTATGATAGAACGCAAGACCAAGGGATAAGCAACAATACAATAAATTCAAAATAGCTATGCCTCTCAGGTAAGGACTTATTTGGTGAATCTTCTTTTGGTAACTAAAAAAATCATACCCTGCATAAAAAACAGGTAGTATGGCAAGGTAATATAAAATCGAAGCTGGAATACCAAAAAACCATTCAAAACGGACTAGTAGGACGCCCAAAAAAAATGCAGTCACCAGCGCTCCCACTCCATCAATTAGGAATAGATTTTTAGGATTCGTTTCTATCCATTGTAGCAATTTCTTCATCATCATTTCTTCTTCTTTTTCTTACTAGCTTTTGCCTTCGGATTGAACTCCAAACACTTGGAAATCCAAAATTCTAATTCATGATCTGAATCATATTTTTCGGATAAAACTAAAACATAGCCTTTCATTTCTCTACCTCCTTGAAACACTCGTTCCGTACCTTCCTTAGCTAGAAGGGTCTCTTTTTCTTCTGGATCTATCCGACACAATAGCCCTCCTTTAAAACTACCAAAACACATTTTTTCATCTATCATAAAAGTGATGCCCCCCATCATTTTCTTTTCTGTCCAATAGATTTCTTTGACAGTTAGCAGATTTCTTATTCTTTCGAACAGTAATTCTTCTTCCATAGTTGGTGTCTTATTTATTTACCCTTAAGTAGTGTGACATTATTAATTATTGATTATTAATTATTTTCCAGACGCTACTGAACACGCCTAATTAGCTAATAATCAGTAATTAATAATCAATCAACTGACAAGCAAAGTTGTTAACTTATTTTTGTCAGACTACTTACCTCTTAAGAAACTGGGATTCCAAGCTAACACGCCTAACATCAATGCCATAGACGCAGCACCACCCACATCATAGGTATTCTGCGTGAGATGTACGATTGTGAAGACTACCATAAAAACTGCCCAGAACCCTGCCACTGGCTTTCTAAAATTAGGTAACCATAAAAGGATACCTGAAACCAATTGTAAAGCGCCTAATCCCATCCAAACCATCGGGGAGATGCTACTCTCTAAGGAACAAGGGGGTTCTAAAAAAGATAAAAATTTATCCGCTCCGACCATAAAAAATAGGAGGCTGCAAATGGCGGTTATGATGTTTGGTACATTCATTTTTTTTAAAAAATTAGTCTCTAAGTAATAAGGGATTAATAAAATACAGAATTTAAGCTACAGATTAGTTAGTCACGGATCTAGACTCGTGTGTTTTTTTGCTCAGGAAGTTTTTCCTTTTTCTCTTTCAATGAGCTGAATAATAGCTGCTCTTAATTCTAATAATTTTTCGTGTATCGTATTCCATACGATTTCTTTGTTGATCTTGTAATAATCGTGTACTAGAACATGTCTTAGACCCATTATTTTTCGCCATTCAATTTCTTCATTTTCTTCCCTGTATTCTTTTGGTAATTGATAAGCTGCTTCTCCTATGATTTCAAAATTTTTTATCACTGCATATTGAGCCATTTCATTTTTTAGAAATGCTTCAAAATCTAAGTCCTCTACAAATCTAAAAATTCGATCAATGGCTTCTAAGATATGGGTTAGTCTTTCTTCCTTAGCTAGCTTTTCTTTCATAAATTAATTGTTTGTCTTTATTTATGAATGGTTTGATTTTCTCCAGTTCCTGCCCCTCTTCCACCAAGTCTATTGGTCTGCCAGTTAAGTCTTCCAAGTCCTGTCGGATACCGATGTACTCGAATAAATCCATCTTATTAGGTTTTGAAAATCTAATCAAGAGGTCAATATCACTATCTACCCCTTCTTCATTTCTGGCAAAAGACCCAAATACCCATACTCTTTCAATCGGCTTATTTTTCAGATAGCTAGCTATTCGTTTAATCAATTTCTTTTTTGCTGCATCAGAAGAGATAGTTGATTTCTCCGTTGCTAACCTTTTGCCTGCTAGTTTTAAAGACTCCATACTAAAATCCACGTCTATTAATTCTTGGTAAAGTTTATCGCTCAAATATTTTATTTGAAGTTCCTTGTATTCCACATCCAAGCAGGTAGCCAATTTTGAGATAACACGTTGCGGTGCCACCATTTTATCTCTCTCTACCTTACTTAGTTGAGATTGATCTAATGCGATCGCTGCGGCTACTTCTCTCAACGCCAATCCCTTTTCTATTCTTGCTTGCTTAATTAATTCGCCAAATGTTGTCGAATTCATTTTGAATTTAATTTCTTGAGTTATTTTTCCAAATTTAGTTTAAAAAAATGGATTTTGGAATTTTTTGGGCTGGTTAATTCCATCATTTAATGATTGGTCAATAGCCTAGATTTTTCCATCTTGGATCGCAAGGTCGCCATAGTACCAAGGATTACCCGTGCCTATGATGCGACCATTTTTGATAAGGAGGTCGGCAGATTTCGAGGGATATTCCATTAACTGAATGTTCCGGAAATCAATCGGATGACTATTTGATTGTAACGAAATATATCCATTAGACACGGTCTTATTTCCATTTTCAATAAAGGTTTTTCCCAGTTCATGTTCTGCATTAAACACTGGATTAGCATAGGATAATATTTCTTCTCCATTTACAAAGTGGGTGATCGTTCCGTCCCTTACATCAATCTCCAAAGTAACCCATTGGTCGCCATGAAAAGTTCTTTTGACCCTTGCAGGCGTGCAGTAAGACGTATTAGGTTCTCCATCAATTTCTACCAGCATTCCATTGGCACAAATCTCCCCGACAGGTCGCTCATCCGTTCCATTCCCTCCATGAAGATTGTATTCTAAACTAACAGGAAAAGGTTGATCAATTTTCATAGAACTAGGGGACTGACTATGGAATTGCACCCCACTATCTCGATAGCCCCACTCAGGTGCGCCAGGGGCAGTCTCGCCTACAAAGCGATACTCTACTTTTAAGCGATAATTCGTCAACTCTTTATTATAGAAAAGCGCTCCAAAGCGACTATTAAAATTATCACCGTAGCCATCATACCTAATTTTCAGTATGCCGTCTTCTACTCGAAAGGTATTGGCAAAATTCTCTCCCAATGGGTACGTGTTAATTTTCATGGTCCAACCCTCTAGATTTTTTCCATTGAAAATATCTGTCCATTTGGAGGTATTCGCATTATTGCTAGTAAGGTTTTTTATGGAAGGATTGCAAGCAAGGCATAAGATTGTGAAAAGAAAAATTCCTATTCTTTGCATGGTGTTTGTATTAGTTGATTTTTCAAAAAGATAATAAAGTAGTGCTGTGTTTCATAAGTTTCGAAACGTAGCAGTAGTTTCAAGGTACGAAAGAAAACGAACATCCTATCCTAAAATTGAAACGTTTATTTCTGCACAAGCCCTATGTTTCCAACATCCCAGCTTTCTGGATAAAAGTCGTTGCCTTAGTTGAAGGGGTCGTGAATAGGCTAACAACCACATATAGCAGTAAAGAAATCAACATCCCCGTCATTGCCTGTTGCGTAGAAGCTATTTCCCATGGCATCGTAATGCCAATCTCAAAGGCAGCTAATAAATTGAAAGAAGAAAATAAAATTCCAAAAATCATCGAAGCCATCGCCCCAGCCGAAGTCCCTCGTTTCCAAATAAAGCCCATCACCAACGGTACAAAAGCCCCTGTAGCTAGGAAGTCAGAACCAATCCAAGAGACGGTTAAAATAGAGTTGATATTGATGCCGATAAATAAGCTAAGTAGTGCAACCAGTAAGGTAGCGTATCGACCAACCGAAACCATTTTCTGGTCAGTTGCCTCTTTATATTTTTGTTGATACAAATCAACCGTCAACACCAAGGCACCTGTATTAATCAGGGAATCCATCGTGGACATAATCGCTGAGCAAATACCTACGAAAATAAGCGCGGACAAAAAAGTGGGCATATGGTCGAAAATCATGGCCGCAGCAATGCCTCCTTCTGGAATGGTTTCATATAATCCCTTGCTCAACATCCCTGTCAGGGTGACCAATAAGTAGAGCGGTAAAAAGGCACAAAAACTCATCATCATCATTTTCTTCGCATCCGTAGGCGTTCGGGTAGCGGAAATGCGTTGCCAGATATTTGCTTGTATCATCCATGCTGCACCGAAAGTGATAATGTACGCCATATTTTGACTTAGATTATGGGTAAAATCAAAGAAGTGAGGAAGATCTTGTTGCTCAATCGTAGCAGTCAAACCACTAAAGCCCCCTGCCCCATTATAGGCAAAAAGAAATAGAGTAATAGCTGAAATTAATAAAAAAACAAATTGTAAAATATCGGTCAACACCACTCCTTTAAAACCGCCCACCACAGAATACGCCAATACAATCAAGGTTCCAATAATTGCTGCTAATTCATAGCTAATAGAAAAAAAGGTACTAAAAAACCGACCAATGACAATCACCTGCACGGCACTCCCAATCACCATAAAAATTAATATCAGTACGGATAACAATTGAGCTGAAGCAACATTATACCGAGCTTCCATTAATTGAGGTTGGCTAATCGTTCCAATCTTACGAATGCCTTTTGCAAACAAAAACATCAGGAAAGTAGAAAACAAAACAGGCATCCCATAAATCCAAAAAGAACTGATACCGTTCGTAAATGCTTGGTCAATTAAGTCCACCGCTGACCCACCGCCCCACCAAGAAGCAATAAACGTAATGGACAATGCCCAAAAGGGCAGTCGCCTTCCTGCTAAGAAATAGTCTTCACTATTTTCATCTTTTTGACTTCTGAAAACTACCAGAAGAATAAACAGAAAATAGGCTATTAATAAAATAGCAGATAGACTTTGGCGATCATTGAATTGGCTAAACATTGATTTTAAGAAATTTTGTATCAGGATGGTTCATGAAGAAAAAGAAAGAGACTATTGATCTTTCATTGACAATTTACCTCCTTTCGACTTAAAAGCGAATACGTTCGTCAAAAAAAATCTTTATCCCCTACAAAACTGGTTAGGAACGACCCACAGTAAAGGTTGTAAGCGGCATAAAAAAAGGCAAGTTTTTTAAAAACTTGCCTTTTTTTATGCCGCTTACAACCTTTGCTTATTTATAAAATTCGGAATATCTGCTTATAACCTGCGCAAGACGGTTTTGTCTTTAATAGGAGTCAACGTATAGCCCTGTTCTTTTAGCAAATTAATCACTCCAAATTCTCCCGCTAAATGACCAGCCCCCACTCCAAAGAAAGTAGGTTGTTTAATCATCATTTCACCCATGACAGGGATCCAGTTTTTATTTCTATTGATGAGTAAGAAATCTTCGTATTTACCAATACCTTCCTCATCTTCATCGAACATACTAATCATGCCATTGATGTCTTGGTTTTTGTATAGCTCCACCATTTCTTCCATTTCATTACTCGCCACACTATCCACTCGAATACTTTGCAAAAGCATCTGTGCTTGCGCATCATAAGGAATGCTATCAAACATACTCATTTGATATTCTGCTGTCTCTAAACCATCCATAGGTTTCTTTTGTAATTTAGCTTTTGCCATTAACTCCATTTCATAACTCTTCATATCTCCAGACATCATAGGGTTTTCGCCTGTTAAATCTGTGGACGCAAACATGGTCAAAAACATAGGCTTTATACGTTCCATCATATTCCACAAGAAGTCGGTCATCCCTTTTTGTGCAAAGTGCTCCTTTACCTCTTTATAGTCTTCTTCCTTCATTAAGTCTTTTAAGGTTTTACCATCTGCCATAAAAGCCTTCATTAATAAACCAAACTGAGACATCATATCATTCATGTTCTCCAAATTGATTTCAAAGACTACTTTTTTACTAGCATCAAATGCTTTCTTGGTTGCTTCTGTCAAAAAGAAATCTTCTTTTCCAATTAAATGGATGGTACCGTATAAATAAGAAGTATCTTTTAAATCCTTACCAGAAATCGCCCATAGTAGCGCATTAACGGGTGGTTGATACGTAGTTTTTTGAATGGTATCCTTAACCGCTTTTTGCATCTCTGCTGCCTCCTGTCCAAAAGTGGTAATGCTGACAAACAAGAGGACTATAAATGGAAATATTTTTTTCATTAAATGGAATTTATGCGCTATTCTACGCTAAGGAACGGGAAAAATATCGTCGTTCTCTTATCAGACGAAAAAAAGGTAAGAATTGTTATTAATGGAACGTTAAGGTAACTTCTCCATGAGTAAAAGAATAAAATGAAGCCCTGATTTCCCTAAATATTCTTGTTAAAACGAACGTCCTATTTAATCATTATATTTTAAAAGCTTACACTCGCTGGCATGAAGGCTCTGCTTGTACTCGCTGGCATAAAGGCTCTGCCTTATGCCTACTATCCTAAAGGCTGAGCCTTTAAAATAATCAGCACAAGGCAGAGCCTTTGCGCTAGCGGGCCTTTGCGCTAACTGTGTTTCTAAAGTCCCTTACACCCCAGCCGCTTTCCGAATAGCATTGACCACTTCTGGGTTCAATAAAGTCGAGGTATCTCCTAAATTAGAGGCATCACCCGATGCAATTTTTCGTAAAAGACGGCGCATGATTTTACCAGATCGAGTTTTGGGTAATCCTGGGACTATTAATATTTTATCAGGTTTAGCAATAGGACCAATCACTTTGGTTACGGTAGCTCTTACCCCTTTTTCAAAAGCGGCATTGTCTTTTATTCCTTCTTGGGCAATGATGTAAGCGAATATACCCTGCCCTTTTATGTCATGCGGATAACCTACGACTGCTGATTCAATCACACCCGCATGTTCGTTGATGGCATTTTCTACCTCGGCAGTCCCCATTCTATGTCCAGATACATTGATGACATCATCTACCCGTCCAATAATTCTTAATCGTCCCTCTTCATCTCTACGACAACCGTCACCTGTAAAATACATATTTTCAAAGGCAGAAAAATACACTTGTCGGCAGCGCTCATGATCGCCATAAGTCGTTCGAATCATAGAAGGCCAAGGAAATTTAATACATAATAAGCCCTCTACATCATTGCCTTTTACTTCCTTCCCTTCTGCATTAACCAAAACGGGTTGAATACCGGGCATCGGATAAGACGCATAGCAAGGCTTTGTATCCGTAATCCCTGGCAAAGGCGTAATCATAATACCCCCTGTTTCGGTTTGCCACCAAGTATCTACGATGGGAGCATTCCCTTTTCCCACTTTTTCATTATACCAATGCCAAGCCTCCTCATTAATCGGTTCTCCTACTGAGCCAATAACCTTTAAATCGCTTAAATCATAGCCCTCTACAAATTCATCTCCTTTTGCCATTAAGGCACGGATCGCAGTAGGGGCGGTATAGAATTGATTGACCTTATGTTTTTCACAGATTTGCCAGAAGCGACCTGCATCTGGATAGGTTGGAACTCCTTCAAACATCATGGTTGTTGCGCCTGCCAATAGCGGACCATATACGATATAAGAGTGACCCGTTATCCAACCAATATCCGCTGTACACCAATACACATCACCCTCTTTATATTGGAAAACATTTTTAAAAGAAAAGCAAGTATATACCATATATCCTCCACAGGTATGCACCACTCCTTTGGGTTTTCCTGTAGATCCAGAAGTATATAAAATGAAGAGCATGTCCTCTGCATCCATTGTAGCAGGTTTACAAGTAGAACGCCTACGCTTCATTACTTCATGCCACCATTTATCTTTCTTATTCCATTTGATTTTGCCACCTGTGTTTTTATGCACAATTACGGTTTCTATACTTTTACAACCTTGCTTCAGGGCATCATCTACTACTGCTTTTACGGGGATGTTTTTGGTTCCTCTGGAATTATAATCCGAACAGATCACCATTTTACAAGAAGCATCTTTGATTCTATCCGCTAAAGCAGTCGCTGAAAATCCTGCAAACACTACCGAGTGTATCGCCCCTATCCTAGCACAAGCCAATACCCCAATCGCTAACTCTGGCACCATCGGCATATAGAAACAAATTCGATCTCCTTTTTTGATGCCATTGGCCCGTAGGGCATTCGCAAATTTGCACACTTCAGCATGTAACTCTTTATACGTATAAGTGATGGCTGCTTCCTCTGGATTATTAGGTTCCCATATAATAGCAGCTTGATCGCCTCTATCTTTCAAATGTCGATCTAAGCAATTCTCTGTAATATTTAATTTACCTCCTTTAAACCATTTGACACTCGGTTCTTTAAAGTCCCACTCTAAGGTCGTATCCCATTTTTTCTGCCATTGAAAAGTTTCCGCTTGTTCTGCCCAAAAGCCTTCAGGGTCTTTGACGCTTTTCTTATAGACACTCTTGTATTGTTTAAGTGATTTGATCTGTAATGTCATGATGCTTTTTTAGTAATTAGACGATGGACGGACTACCACTCGTGATTTCTGGAGAACCAAAGGTAAGGAAAGATTTAAAAAAAAGATAAATGAAGAAGCGGATGGAGAGTAATTATATAAAACTGCCTGTTTGAAAGGAAAAGGAAATGATTCCTTTGAGGAATCTTCCTCATTTCTTTTCAAAATTATCCCGTGACGGAAAGTAACGGGATAATGATTGCCTCCAAAACAAAGTAGCGATACGATGCATAAAGCAAACGTATCGCTACTAAAAAGTATATATAGGGGGATTATAATCAATGTGAAATTGGAAACAATAAAGTAACCGCTTTCACATGATAATCGGTTTATCAACTAAGGATGACCCGACAGCTTAGGGGTGGCATCAATCAATGAGTAAATGAATAAATTGAATTGCTACTCATTTTTAATTCATTCACTAATTGATTTTATCTAAGTAATGGAATTTTTTCTACTGTAGTACTACCTCTTTCTCTTCCACCATTTTACGGATATTAATAAGGGCATATCGCATTCTACCTAAGGCAGTATTGATACTTACTCTTGTCAATTGAGCGATTTCTTTAAAGCTCATATCCGCATAGTGGCGCAAAATCACAACTTCTCTTTGCTCGGGAGGAAGCATATCTACTAAGTTTCGGATTTTTTGATGTGTCTGACTTTTGATAATGCTTTGCTCCGCATTCAAGTCAGGATTTTGTAGTACATCAAAAATATCGAAGGTCTCTGTAGGAGATACCTTAGGTCTTCGACGAGTACGTCGGAAATAATCAACACACATATTATAGGAAATACGCAATGCCCACTGAAGAAATTTACCTTCGTGGTTGTATTTACCTTTTCTTAAGGTGTCAATAATTTTGATGAAAACTTCTTGGAAAATATCTTCTGCAAGACTGTGGTCTTTCACAAACAGATAGATAGAAGTGTAGATTTTGTCCTTGTGACGGGAGAGTAATTCTTCGAATGCTTTTTCGTTGCCATTTAAGTATTCGGCAATTAGTTGCTGGTCATTAAGCTTTAAAACTTCCATACTTAGCGTCTTTTAACTGATTATACAGGAATACCTACCAAAAGGCATTGTGTACAAATGAAAAATTAAAATTTGTTAAGTGTAAAAGTTTTAACTTATAGAAGAATTATTTTATGAAATGAAGAAAATGAAGAACGAAATTTCTAGTATCGTTTCAAATACGAAGCCAAGTTGCAACAAAAGAAGGTTCAATGCTATTTTTTGGCTACCTGTTAACACAAATTTAACCGAAAAGGGCTAGATACGTGAATTATTTCAAATACTAATCTACGTTTTGACAACGTTCCACAAATTTATATAAAAAATTCCTATAAAAGCAAGCTATTTTTAAAATTCCAAATTTCAAGCACCAAATTCCAATATACCTTATCTCTTTTTGGAATTTGGTACTTGGAATTTCCTTTACGTGGCAGCAAATCCTTCCTTCAATTCGTTTCTCAATAAGCAAATAGCCCTTTTGGTAATCTATTTTCTTGGCGTTCTCTAAAAAAAAACCTACATTTAAATGTATAGGGTTAAGCTATCTCAATAAAAGCATTTCTCTCTGGTATATTCCGAATTATCAAATTCATTATTCATGATGGACATTACTATTCCTTATGAATACGGCGGGGAACAGGAATTTATAAATGCTTGCGTCCGCAATGAACGCTGGGCGCAAAAAGAATTGTATGAAGCTCATTACAGTAAGATGATGGGTGTTTGTCTTCGTTATGCCAATTGCGAAGCGGATGCCCTAGACATATTACATGATGGCTTTATTAAGGTGTTTAAAAATATAGGTCAATATCAAGTGGGCACTTCTTTGAGTGCTTGGATTCGCCGAATTATGGTAAATACGGCTATTGATAGCTATAGAAAAACGGTTAGACAACGTACAGAAGATATTGGCGAAGCTTTTGAAGTACCTTCGGTAGATGCAGATGCGGTTAGCCAATGTACGGAAAAAGAAATCCTAATAGCGATACAACAACTGAGTCCTTCTTATAGAACGGTATTCAATTTGAATATCATTGAAGGATACCCACATAAAGAGGTGGCAGAATTACTAGGCATAACAGAAAGTACCTCTAGATCTAATTTAGTGAAAGCTAGATCAAAATTGCAAGAAATTCTTGCAGGTATTAAGGAACACTAAAGAAACTGAACGTATTGATGGAAAATAACCAATTTGACGAACATATAAAAGCATCTATGCGGCAACTAGAGGTTCCCTTCAATGGGGACCATTGGCAGCGATTGGAATCCGCCCTTGATGCGGAAGCGGGAAGTGCTATTGCTTCTTCCAAAGAAGCGGCGTTTGATGCTATTATTAGTGGGAAATTAGAAAACTTCTCTTCTGATATAGAAGTACCTGACTGGAATAGAATGCAGGCCGCCTTGGACCAAGCCGGCATCCCCAATAAAGTGTTTGATACAGAGGTAAAATCCAAAGTAGCCAGAATTAATCCAGCTTATCAAGCTAGCCATTGGGAATTATTAGCGGAAAGATTAAGAAGAGAAAAAGCAGTTAAGGAAAGTTTATTTAAGAATAAGGTGGCTGAGTTCACCATCTTAATTTTATTACTCCTTAACTTTTATCAATATTTTCCTGATTTCCACCCTATACAAAGTCTCCCTATTTCCCCTAAAACCATAGAAGAAAATCAAGAGCTAAAAAATCCACCACCTGTCTATACCCCTACTACCCAAAACGTTGACAAACCACTGGCACAAGTTCCAGTACAAAAAGAAAAGGAGAACGAAGCAGCTATTGCCACCACTATTTTCACACCAACCATGCAAGTGGTGGTAGCAGAAGATATGCCTACTGATAATCGTTTATTTATCCCTCCTACGCTTAACTCGATTGCCGTTAATGGCGTTTCCTCCCAACTTAGCATACAACAACTAGCATTTGGGATTGACGGTAAAACAGGGTTAACGATTACGGTTCCAGAGATGACTCGTCATTTGGATTATGTAGGATTGAGCAATTCTGTTTTCGTAGAGGTACTTCCTTCTTTACAACCGGCTAGTCTAGCAACTGCTACTGTTCCTTTGGGATGTAAGAAGTGTGAAAAAGCTAAAATACCTGCTCGATTTAGGTTTGGAATGGTCGCTCATGTTGGCGGTACAAGTGCACAGCGATCCACCTCAGTTAGTCAAATTCTTTCCACGAGTGCGCTCACTCAAAAAGGAAATGGATATGGTAGTGGTTTCACTTTAGGTTTTAAATATAATTCGCTCGAGATAGAAACGGGTTTGGTTTATGCAGCTAAATCTTATGCACCTAATATAGATGATGCTTATGAAAGAGGTAGTGGAATTAATTTAAAGCAGTTTAAAAAGATTGAGCTACAGACCGTTCGCATTCCTGTAAATCTGCTAATTAACTATGCTGTTTTAGGTAAAGGAAAATTGCATTTATACGTAAAAACCGGTGCAGCAATGAACGCCATTCTAAGAGCGCAATACGATATTGTGGACACGCCACAAGCCAGTAGTAAATTATTTAATAATATAGCTGCCTCTTCTAGACTAGCTAAGATCGAATATAATAGAGGATTATTCGGTGGAGATACTTTCAGAGAAAATAGGTTCTATACCGCTAACTTTGGCTTTGGCGCAGAATATTATCCATCTCCTAAATGGAGTATATTTTTTGAGCCAGAATACAATCATTATATTTCTAACAAAACTAGAATTGGTCCTACACAAGATGTTATTAATTCTTGGGCGATCTCCTTTGGTGTGAAGGCTTCTTTCCATTAAGCGCTGATTTAAACTTAGTCAAAAAAGGGCGATTGGTTTATAACTAATCGCCCTTTTTTATATCTCACACAAGAAGATAAAATTATTTCCTAATAGCATGGGTTTTGGAATAAATTAGGATTAGCATCTAGTTGGTTTTGCGGAATAGGAAATAGCGTTTTACAAGACTCTTGAAGATTTTTCTCCCACCAAGCATCTGTAAATTTTCCAAAACGGATAAGGTCTGTACGTCGCTTAGATTCTGCGAAAAACTCTCTTCCTCTTTCAGCCAGTAAATTCTCTGCCGTTAATTCTGTAAATGGAATAACTCCAGCTCTTGCTCGAACCTGATTCACCAACTCCAGGGCTTCTATATCATTCGGATTCTTTCTCCAAAGAGCTTCTGCTTTGATGAGTAATATATCTGTATAACGATAGATAGGAAAATCATTATTCATATCGAAAGTTCCACCGATTTCTATTTCATACTTCCCTATTCTAGCTCCAGCTTCGTTCCAAGCACTTGGAAATAATTCATTAATTTCTGATCGCAAAGTAAAGGGCGGTCCGTCAGGGTCAATGCTGGTATTGACAGCGTTTGTATCCATTAATCTTACGACACCTGATAGGTCCCATTGGGGACCAACCAAAAAATTACCTCTGCCCATAAAAGGTCCTTCTTCTGTACTAGGCATTCCTTTCCTAATATCTCCATCCTCATAAGAATCATAAAATTCTTTCAAAGTACACCATCCATTCAAAGGAGAAATTGCTAGGTCATACGTTTGCTGGTGAAGAGGGCTCAACGTATGCACAGCTATTTGCAATCCTGAAGCATAGGTTGCATCATAAGGAATAGCAAAAATAAATTCTGAAGAACTTGCGTTATCTACATCAAAATTTGCGAAGTAATCTCTTTCCATCTGATAGTTACCAGAATCAATGATGACATCGCAAGCTGCAATTGCTTTGGGCCATTCCGATGAATCCTTATACACTTGAGCATTTAGGTATAAGTTCGCTAACGCCGCATGGACTACCATTTGGTTCACTTTACTGTAAGTAGTTCCATCTACTTTTTTAGTTACTGATGGCAAATTCCTCAATAATTCAGATTCAACAAACTCATATACCTTTTCACGTGGTACCGTTCTAGGAAAGAAATCATCTATAATATGGCTTGTTATGATCGGAACATTCCCATATACATCCAACAACCATAAATAATAGATAGCTCGCAACACTCTTATCTCTCGACTAAATGGAATGGTAATTGGGCGATCTAGTTCCTCTAATTCAAACAAGAGGCGATTACAGGTAAACACTCCATTGTAAAGGAAATCCCAAGTGTTATTAATGGTCGGATCATCAGGTGTCCAAGCATGTTGATGTAATCTCACCCAATGTCCTCCATCATCCCAATCAGCCCCCCTTGTAGGCACAACCAGTTCATCAGAAGAAATTTCTTGAGCAGCCCAAAGAGAAGTAGTCCCCATGTATGGGTATAATGAAGTATAAGCAGGACCAATAGCCGCAACCAATTCCTCTTCCGTTTGGAGAAAGTTATCTGGAGTTAGTTCACTAAATACTTCTTGTTCAAGATTGGTACAAGCAGTGACAACTATAAGACAACAACTTGTTATTAATAATGATTTTGATGATAAAAAGTGAATAGTCATTCGCTTTTCAATTTAGAGTATGTCTAAAATTTATTTCGAGTTGAAGATCAATAGTTTGCGGTTCTGAGGAAGAAAAAATTAGTGCGTTTAGCGAGCTAAGTAAACTAATTTTTTCAAAGTCAGGTTCGTAAAATATTGGTTTTCAGCCGATA
>CALJIQ010000112.1 GCA_937973995.1 uncultured Saprospiraceae bacterium | reverse complement strand
AACCCAGAATGGGTTGAATGTGCGATATTCAACCCATTCTGGGTTGGGAATTGCTCCGTACATGATGTCACCGTATTGCATACGGTGCTATGCATATTGAATCCCTTCGGGATTTTGAGATGTGGGGTATCAATAGATTTTTGAAATGCCTGTTATCTGTCAGAATAATCTCTAATAAATAATCAGTAATTAATGATCCATCAATCAATTACTAAAACGATGTACCTAGCATTTTAGTTTATATCTTTAAGATGCTAAAATTAAGAGAAAGACACAATATTCTTAGACCATTTCGGATGAAATTTCGATGGAAATGATGCTTGGAACGAGGATAAAAATTCTCTATCCTTTGACAAATTACGTGAAACGCTACCATTCGCGAATCAGATTGGCATCGAGCCAATCTGATTCGCACAAGGGTTTCTAAAGGGCAACTGAGGCGAGCCTCAGTTGCCCCTTTAGAAACCCTTGTTTCCTGAAATGGGCTCGAGGTCCATTTCAGGAAAGGAATCACGGGATATATCATAGAACCAAATTCTCCAATCACTAATCACCAGTAACCACTTTGGCAGGACTCTACCTACATATTCCCTTTTGCAAGCAGGCATGTCATTATTGTAATTTCCACTTTTCCACTTCTTTGAAATACAAAGATCAAATGGTGGCTGCGCTTATTCAGGAAATCATCTTACAAAAAGAGTATTTGGGAAGTAATCCTTTGGAAACGATTTATTTGGGAGGAGGTACTCCTTCCCTATTAAATGAGACTGATCTAGGTCTTCTCTTCGAAACCATTCATAAATATCACCAAGTTCGAGATGCCGCAGAGATTACCCTAGAAGCAAATCCAGATGATCTGTCCATAGAAAAACTTCAACAATTGAAAAATAGTCCGATCAACCGACTAAGTATCGGTATTCAATCTTTTTTTGAAGAAGACTTACAATGGATGAATCGGGTGCATACTGCAGAGGAGGCAAAACGATGTATTCAGGAAGCACAATCCTTAGGATTTTCTAATCTGACGATTGATTTAATCTATGGAACACCGACCACTTCTAATGCGATGTGGTTGCAAAATATCCAAACAACAATAGATTTACAAATTCCTCATATCTCTTGCTACGCCCTTACCGTCGAGCCCAAAACTGCTTTAGATCATTTTGTAAAAAAGGGACAAAAGAAGAATATAGATGAGCAGCAAGCAGCCGAGCAGTTTGAATTATTAATGACTCAACTGGCAGCAGCAGGTTATGAGCATTATGAGATTTCCAACTTTGCTAAGCCCAATCTACATGCTCGACATAATTCAAATTATTGGTTAGGTAAATCCTATTTAGGAATTGGTCCTTCTGCCCATTCCTACAATGGAGATAGTCGGCAGTGGAATATTGCCAACAATCAAAAATATATTCAGTCATTAGATCAAGGTACGATCCCATTTGAAAAAGAACACTTAAGTATTACTACTCAGTATAATGAATATGTTTTAACTACCTTGCGAACTAAATGGGGCAGCCAATTGAGTAGGATTGATAAATGGGGTACCCGCTATCGTCAACACTTTTCCACTGCTATTCTTCCTTTTTGTAAGGATGGTTTAGTTATCCAAGAAAAAGATACTTTCCGATTGTCTCCAAAAGGAAAGTTGTTGGCGGATCGTATTAGTATGGAGTTGTTTTTTGAGGAGTAGGTCATGTACAAGTGTAATTCATGACCTATACTGACTTCCGACAGTCCTGTAAGGACGGTCTGACATCTGCCTTCTTTTTCAAAATCATTTTTTTATCCCGTTCGGCATATAATTGGAAAATCCGTGTTGATCCGTTCAATCCGTGTGCAATCCTATCTAATTTGGAGCATATTGGGTAATTCATACTTTCCACCAGCCCTTAAATCTCTCTTCGCAAAACTTCTAGTGGCGGCTTATCCAACACTTCTCGGCTATTCAACAAGCCAATCAAAATCGTCAAAATAGTAATCGCTAAAAACACCCAGAAAGGTGGACCAAACTTAGGCGTAAAAGGGATTTTAAATTGAAATTTGGCAATCAACCAACTCATCCCAAAGGAGAGAAAAATACCTGTAAAGGCAGCTAATGCCCCTAGCAATAAATATTCTACGGTATTGATACTCAAAATCTGCTTTCGATTCGCCCCCAAAGTTCTCAATAGAACACTTTCCTTCACCCGTTGATACTTACTCAACACCACCGAGCTAATTAATACCAACAATCCAGTCAACACACTAAATAATGCCATGAACTTGATAACAAATGAAATCTTATCCAAAATGGTATTCACTGTTTTTAAAATTTGAGTAAGATCTATGGCGGAAACATTTGGGAAAGTACTTACTAGATCTCGTTGAAAATTCCCAGAGGTTACTTCATCAGGTGTACGAGTAACCACCACATGAAATTGGGGTGCATCTTCTAAAATACCCGTTGGAAAAACTACGAAAAAATTGGTTTGTATGCGAGAAAAATCTACTTCTCGAATACTACTGACTTCTGTCTCGACCAAGGCCCCTTGCACATTGAATATGAGCGTAGAACCCGTATCTACCTTCATGTCTTCTGCCAGATTATCGGAAATGGAAATATAGATTTTATCATCTTTCTCTTTCTCCCCATGCCAGGTACCTTTTACTACTTCTTCGGTATCAATTAAGGTATCCCGATAGGTTACCCGATATTCCCGACGAAATACCCACCCTCGTTTTCGAGCCTTGGTTGTATCTGCTGCATTTTTGGTTTTGTCAATACCATCAATCGTATGCATTCGCATGGTGACGATGGGTACTTGTTGTAATAAAGGTAAACCACTATCCGCCGTCAGTTTAGCTACTGCTTCTTTTTGATCCGATTGAATATCATATAAAATCATATTCGGTTGCTCATTTCTACCTGTAAATTCCACTTGTCCCAACAGCAAATCTTGGGTAAAAAAGAGCGTAGAAATCAATGCCGTGCCTAAGCCTATCGCCACCATTAAAATTAAGGTCTGATTATTAGGACGGTATAAATTAGCCAAGCCTTGCCGCCAAATATAGGACCATTTAACAGGTAAGAACCGACGAGTTAACCACATGATTAGTCTAGCAACTCCAGCTAAAAGCAAAAAGGACACAGCCACCACTCCTATAAAAGATAAAGCTACCAAGCCTTCTCCTGTCTGCATCCAAGCGAATCCTCCTATAAACAAGGCGATACAGGCAATTACAAGCCATCGAGACGGATCTTTCACACTGCTACCCGATTCAAAGGAAGCTCTTAAAGTTTGTAAAGGGGAGATTTTTCGGATACCTAATAAGGGCAGTAAGGCAAATAAGACAGAAACTGCCACCCCCGTAATAATTCCTATTCCAATGGCACTGAAGGAAATATTGGTGCTGACATTCTCTAAAGGTAAAAACTCCCCTAATACCATAGGAAGTAGTTTTTGTAAAACACTTCCCAATAAGGCCCCCATGATTGCCCCAAGCAGTCCCATCACCGCTATTTGGATCAAATAGATTAAAAATGCCTGTTTACCGCTAACACCTAAAGTTCTTAAAATAGCAACCGTATTCAGTTTGCTCTTTATATAAATATGGACGGCACTAGCCACCCCAATACAACCTAATATCAAGGCAATGAATCCTATCAGGCTGAGAAATTTATTTAAATTTTCATACGCTCTAGCAAATCCCTCTTTTCGATCTTCTGCTGTATCAAAACTAAGAGAGGCTGCTCGAATGGATTTCCTCAAGGTATCCCTCACTTCTTGCTCTAGGTCCACCTCTTCCTTAATTTTATAATAATACTGATACTCTACCCTACTCCCCAATTGCACCAAGCCTGTCTCTGGAATATAGCGATTAGGAACAAAAACAACAGGGGCTATGGAACCCGCAAACCCCGTTCGCCCAGGGGCAGAATTTAACTGTCCTTCTATGTGAAAGTTCAAATTACCCACTTGGATAGAATCTCCTCGCTCTAAGCCAAATTGCACCATTAAGGTCTTTTCTACCAATGCATTTTGCCCATCTTGAAAAGTACCATACGCACTCGCAGGTTCCGTTTCCACCGTTCCGTAATACGGAAAATTCCCAGCTATCCCCTTTATCTGCACCAACCGAGTTCCCCCATTTTTAGGGATTAATACCATCGAAGCAAAATTAGTTGCTTCTGTGCGTTCCGCCGACAAAGGATCAATTAACGTACTTAAAGAGTCTGGAATAGGATAGCGCCCTTCCACTACTAAATCCGCCCCCAATAACTTGTTGGATTCTTTATCAATATCTTGCTCTAAGTTTTCACTAAAAGAATTAATCGCCACCAAAGCAGCAATACCAACAACGATAGAGGAGATGAACAATAATAAACGTCCCCTATTTCGACGGCTATCTCGCCATGCCATCTTTGCTAACCAGTTCCAATTTGTTGAATTCAAAAGAAAAGAAATTATTGGCGTTGTGGCATTGTGGCTTTACGGCTTTATGGCAGTAAGCCACAATACCATAACGCCAGAACGCCAGAACACCTGTCAATTAAGATCGTTTGCAAAATTAGGTTTTATTTGTTACCTACTTCTTTATTGAAATAGTAACTTTGGGAATTTACAGATTACTGCTGCGACGTTTTAATATTTTTGATTAATATTCGCTCGCCGCCTTCGGCGTCTCGCAAATAAGGTTTTAGAAGGCAGGGATTTCAAAAATTGGCTTTAAAAAAGCCAATTTTGAAATCCCTGCCTTCTAAAACCTACTTGCCGAGCTGGCGTTAACCAGCGAGGCATCCCAACAATTAGTAATCGAAACTTATGAAACGTAGCACTACGTTACCACTATATTGAGACCATACATAAAAAGTCTTCGCAATTTTAGAAAATACCACCGTTATATTGGAGTAACCTTGGCTATCCTAGTGCTAATTAGTGCCATTACAGGTATTTTGTTATCCTTAAAAAAGGAGGTGGACTTATTACAACCGCCCACACAAAAAGGAATTAGCAAATCTTTAGACACTTGGAAACCCTTATCAGAAATTGCCACCATCGCCACCACCACCTTCCATGAACGCTATCCCGACCAAAAAGATAACGCCATTGACAAGATGGATGTTCGCCCCTCCAAAGGCATTGTAAAAGTGCTGTTTGAAAAAGGTTATTGGGAAGTACAGGTGGACGGCACATCAGGAGACGTCAAATCCATTGAAAGACGACATTCAGATTGGATCGAGCAAGTTCATGATGGTTCTATCATCAGTGATTGGTTTAAGTTACTGTCTATGAATGTGTTAGGCATCGGAATGCTGCTATTAATGGGTTCTGGAATTTGGTTGTGGTATGGCCCTCAATTGGTGCGAGAGTATCGTCGAAAACGCTGATTAAGGAACGGTTAAAAATAAAAAATAACAGGTTAGGTGTTATGGTATTTTGGTGTTACGGTATTTTGGTGGAGCTTACTTTTACAAAAACTTTATCGAATATTACTACTATCCTCGGTATTGAAAACTCAACCATACAACCAAAACACCATAAAACCACAATACCTAGTCAATTACAATAAAATATGAAAATAACCTTCTACGGACAAGCCTGTTTTTCTATAGAAACCAAAGGCAAAACCATCTTAACCGACCCATTTATATCAGGGAACCCATTGGCTCAGCATATCAATGTGGAGGACATTCAAGCAGATTTCATTTTACTATCTCATGGTCATCAAGATCATATTTTGGATGCGGTTTCTATTGCCAAAAGAACCGGGGCAAAGGTAATTGCTCCCTATGAAGTACATGTATGGGCACAATCACAAGGTATTGAAAATACCCATCCTTTAAATCCTGGAGGTAAATGGGATTTCGAGTTTGGGACGGTCCTGTGCGTGGTAGCTATCCATTCTTCTAGTTTCCCAGACAACAGTTATGCGGGTACGCCAGTAGGTTTTGTTATTTGGAATGAGGAAATGAGCGTCTATTTTGCAGGAGATACGGCTTTGACAATGGATATGAAACTCATTCCTATGCTTTGTCCACCCTTAGATGTAGCGATATTGCCTATCGGTGATAATTTCACGATGGATGTCAAAGGAGCCGTCATAGCTAGTGATTTTGTTGCCTGTCCAAAAGTCATTGGTTGTCATTATGATACGTTTGGCTTTATAAAAATAGACCACGAAGAAGCTCGAAATGCTTTCGAGGCTGCTGGAAAAGAGTTAATTTTGTTGGACATCGGAAAGCCTTTCGAGGTGTAAATAATAGTCATTGGTCATTCGTCATTAGTCATTGATTCTATTTATCAACGACTAATGACCAATGACCAATGACCAATGACTAAATAATACAATGGGTAAAGTAATCGCAATAGCCAATCAAAAAGGAGGGGTAGGTAAAACCACTACTGCTATTAATCTAGCGGCTTGTTTAGCGGTATTGGAAAAGAGGGTGCTGATCATTGATTCTGACCCGCAAGGCAATTCCTCTTCTGGAGTAGGAGTAAAAGTAGGGAAATATAGCTTATACGATTGCTTAGTCAACGATGTAGATCCCAATGAAGCGATTGTAAAGACCGACACCCCTAATTTGTTTGTATTACCAGCAGATGTAGACTTGGTTGGAGCAGAAATCGAATTGGTATCGAGGTTTCGACGAGAATATGTATTAAAGGGCGTATTAGAAAAAATAACAGGTGACTACGACTATATTTTTATAGACTGCTTACCCTCTTTGGGTATTATTACGGTAAATGCCATTACTGCCGCAGATTCTGTTTTGATACCCGTACAATGTGAGTTTTTTGCATTAGAAGGATTAGGAAAGTTAAAGAATACCGTAGCGCTTATCAAAAAGCAATTGAATCCTAAGCTGGAAATCGAAGGCATCTTACTATCCATGTATGACTCGCGTCTTCGATTAGCAAACATTGTTGTAAAAGAAGTCAAAGAAAATATCAAAGACTACGTATTCAACACCATTATACATCGAAACTCCCGCATTAGCGAAGCTCCTAACATGAGACTCCCCGTAATCATGTATGATACAACTAGCAAGGGTTCCGTTAATTTTTTAAATTTGGCTAAGGAATTTTTACAAAAAAATAAGGACACCTTGAGAGGTAGTAAGGTAAAGGGGCAAAAGACGGAAAAGGTGAGATAATTGATTCCATTGTTCTATGGCTCCATTATTCTACTGTTCCATTGTGTTATTAGCAATGGGACAATGCATCAATGAGACAATTGGACAATGAATCAATGAAACAATGGCATTATGGCAAAGGCTACCAAGAAACAATTAGGAAAAGGCTTAGGAGCATTACTCTCGTCTATGGGTATGGATGAAGAACAGGCAGACGATGTACAAAAGAATATTAAAAAGAATCCTAAGAAAGTAGTAAAGGATATGGCGAACTCCATCGCCATGGTTGCCATTGAAGACATAGAGGCCAACCCTTTTAATCCAAGAAGAGATTTTGAGGAGGGTCCATTGGAAGAATTAGCCGCTTCCATAAAAATACACGGACTGGTGCAGCCAATTACCGTCCGCCCAACTAAAAAGGCAAAATATCAATTGATCTCTGGAGAGCGAAGATGGAGAGCTTCCCAACGTGCGGGACTTACGAAGATTCCTGCCTATATTCGAGTGGTAGATAATGACCAAGAGATGCTAGAAATGGCATTGATTGAAAATATACAACGGGAAAACCTCAATCCTATTGAAATTGCGATTACCTACCAACGCTTGATGGATGAATGTAAGCTGACCCATGAGCAATTATCGGAACGCTTAGGAAAAGGTAGGAGTACTATTACCAATAAATTAGGCTTATTAGAATTATCGCCTGATGCCATCAAAGCCTTAAAAGCAAAAGAAATTTCAGAAGGGCATGCCAAGGCTTTAAAAGGACTCACCAAGATAGACCAACAATTATTTGTCTTAAAACAAATTAAAGAAAAAGACCTCTCCGTTCGTGCCACTGAAAGTTTGTGTGCCGCCATGAAAAATGGTCCTAAGAAAAAGAAAGCCAAACCTAAAAATCCTTACCAAGACTCCATTGATGCTATACAAAGAGATATGGGGAAATATTTTGGTACTAAACAAATAAAGGTCAATGTGAATAGTAAAGGGAAAGGCTCTATTACGATCCCTGTGGAAGATTTTGACCAGTTGGAGTTTATTCGGGATAAAATGAGTGAGGATTACTAAGCCCAATCTCCATTTTTTAAACATCAAATACCATAACCTCTCGCTTCATACAAAAATTCAAACAATCTTAAACATCTATTCGGCGTAATCTGTTATACTGCGAACGGGGTAAAATTATGAAAGTGAACTAATTGTTTATTTGTGTAACTGTTTATTCGTTTACAAGCTATACTTAGATAAACAGTTCAACAAATAAACAATTAAACAGTATTGTAAAATCACTTTTTTATC
>CALJIQ010000111.1 GCA_937973995.1 uncultured Saprospiraceae bacterium | reverse complement strand
CCGCATTAAAACCGCCCGTCAAAACCTCTACCGAACGAATCGTTTCCGTTTCAAAAACAGAAAATAAACCAAGAGAGTGGAAGGGGTTATAAATCGTCATTCCATCCAACAAGATTTTATTTTGAACGGGAGAACCTCCTCTAATATAGAGTTGTCCACCTTGATCGCCCGTAGAAATAATGCCTGGCAAAACGGGTAAATACTGTGCAATATCCGCCTGCCCACCAATAGAAGGAAGTGCTTGCAATCGCTTGGGCGTAACCGTCAAAGTAGATACTTGCGTCTCTGTGCGGGCTTTCTGTTTTTCTGCCGAAATATTCACCGTACTTAACTGAACACTACTGCTGCTTAAATTAATGCGTTCATAAGTAATCCCATTTTCTTGTATAGCAACAGAGACCGTGAGCGAATCAAAACCAATATAAGAAGTGCGCAGTTGATAGGTCCCCACAGGAATATTGGAGAGGGTGAAAAAGCCATCAAAATCTGTAGTAGTACCAAAGGTGGTACCTGCTAATTGAAGATTGCAATAAAGGACGGGTTCTCCTGTTTCTTGGTCATAGACATTTCCTCTTAGCGTTCCTGTCTGAGAAAAAACTACTATGTGACAAAAGCAAAGTACTACCCATAACATAAAAAATTGCTTTTTTGATTGCAAATTCTTTCCTCGCATTAACAGGTGTTATTTCTAAATTAAAGACTTTTTATTCTTCTGGTGAAAAATCAGCGGGAAGAGAACGTCTATAACCACTAGTAGGTTCATAAAAAGGATTAAGAATGGTGAGTTGATTATCATCTAATATTAAACCATGTTGTAAATCTAAAACTTTATCGTTGGTTTCGTTCATCTCTAGAAGGGATTTCTATTTTATTAACTGTTTTAGATCTTTCATTCATAAAAGAGAGCAAGCGAACTAACTTCTGATTCTCTTTAGTAAAATTCGATGAAATGATGGAAGTTTTTTCTTCTTGATTAGTAGAAGATACGACTTGCTTTTGTTTAACAGTAACGCCAAACTTATTGAGAATATATAGGATAACTTGTAAATCGGTATTATCTTTTACCTCCAATACTAATTCTGTCATAATCAAAAGTTTATTGCAAATTAAAATTTAAAATCCATTTAGACAAGATTAGTTTATTATGCTTAAACCTACCTTAATACGCCGCCGCTAATACAGGAGTTTTTTCCTTACTCGACCAATCCACCATTTTTTCTAAACCATAATGCGTGATACGATTATGATAATAAAACAACAGTTTGAAAGACTCACTAGCAACCATTCCATTTTTCTTAATCTTAATGGGTTGCTGCGCATGGAAAGCACCTGATAGTTTAATGCCTTCTCGAACTAACTCTTCTGTCTTCCAGCGAATTTGTTCTGATAATTTTAATTGTCCTTGTTCTTCTAAGTTGATTAAGGCAGTAACTAATTTTGCCATAGCAGCTTCCACCTGTTCAAATGGAAATTCAAAGTCTTCCGCAGGAAGGCGCAATAGACCATATAAGTCTAAATCAGGATGTTGTTTTCTTAATAAATTAAAAAGCACAAATGCCACCGCATGACTACACAGCACCACATTGTCTTTATGAAATCGTTCGATGATTCGCTCGCCTAAAATTTTAGTGTATTCTCTTTCTCTTTGGTAATCTGCTTGAACAACCCCATCCGTTTTAAAGTAATCTTCAATCTGCAACTGCTTTCCAAAACGATCATAGCTATTGCCTTCTTCATCTACAAAATTTCCTAAAACGTCCAATGGTTTTCCAAAGGATAATCGAATCTCTGATTCTTGAGAGAAATAGTTCCAAGCAAATTTTAAAGAACTACGAATACTGCGAGAACCATCTTTGCTTTTATGATAATGTTCCTTTCCAGTACGTCTTAAAAATTCATCAATTAGATAAGGTGCTTCTAGTACTAAGTGATAACCGATAATAATCGGTACTACGAAAATCTTCTTTCCTTCTCCTCTTTCGGACAAGGCACGTTGGGCTTCTATCGCTGTTCCCAATAAACCCATTTTCACTTTTTGCTCCAATTCTCCAGACCTAGACCGAGTTCCACCAGCATAAATCAAATTACTCACCCCTTGCTCAATGGAAAGTTTAGACATGGTTTTGAGGGTCTCTAAATAAATCGCATTTTTCTTTCTGCGATCTACCCGATAACAACCCAAGCGGTTCATGTAGTAGGCGGTATATCCCGTATTATAAAGATTGAGTCCTGCAGCAAAAGAAGGGAAGGGTATGCCCGCTATTTGGTCCATTCCATAGCCCACAATAAAAGAATCTAGATTACTGAAGTGGGTTGGCACTAAGATGACCGTCCCTTTCTTAGAAAGTTTTCTTACTTTCTCTACTTCTCCTTCTATCTTTAGTCGTTCTGATACTCGGTGTTTAACACTATAAAATCTTCGAAAATTCCTACTGGCTGCGGTATTTAATAACCGATTGAGAAAAAAGGTGGTAAACTTTCTAGCAAACTTCATCGTCTTAATCTGAAACGTACCGACTATTTCCTCCGCATACCGATTGACTATAGATTGCAACAATTCCTGATTGACCACCTCCGCTTCTTTTTCTTCCTTATCTAAGGAACGTTTGACTAGCCCTTTTTGAATTTTTTTCCAAAACCCTTTTTCATCAGGTGGATCAATTTTCCAAGGCTCTTCTTTCATCCGAATACGCTCATCGTATATTGCTTTGGCGATGACATCCCCAATATCACTATTGTATCTTTTCAATAAGCGGTCACAAGTTTCTTCGGTCAACTGCCGTACAAACTGAGGTCTATTTTCACTCTGTTTATACATGGGCCAATCGGCAATATTCTCAAAGACATGTGGATAGATATTTGATTTTTTTTCTTTCATGCAGTTAAGGTGAAGGCTCCATGAATAAATAAGAAACTGAATAAATGAGTAAGGGCCGAAGAAATAAATAACTTGCCCAAATTTTGTCTCCCGCAAAGTCTCGCCAAGGTTTCGCAAAGTACGCAAAGCTAGACCTGGGACTACCTTAGCGTACTTTGCGAAACCTTAGCACTCCTTTGCGGGAAATACCTATGTGGGTAGGTTATTTATGTCCAAGCACTTAAATAAGATTATACCACCCATTTATTCATCTTCTCCTTTAGTCATTTCCTCATTGATAGAGAGAGATATGCGAAATTACAACCATTTAACTCAATTCGAGCATAGCAATTGCCTAGACTTTAGTAAAAAACAAGAAAAAGTACAAAAAGTGCGAAAGGAGGGGTAGAATTTTATCAGTTGATGGTTGATGGTAGATGGTCGTTTCACTTGACGTTGGACGGTCATTTTAGTAAGCATGACCTGTACAATGGAGCAATGAAACAGTGGAACAATAGCTTTACCAACCCAGTTTACGCCAAAATAAACTGTCCATCTTTAAAAGTGTATTTCAAACGATGAGGACGCTTAATGAGGGCTACTAAGTCTTTGCCTAATACCTTTACCCGCCAATCATCCGCCATCCATTCAGGATTTTTATGAAACTTTTTTAAAGAAGATTTTGGAAAGATCAAATTTTGAGATACCCCTTGTCGAATGCAGCGTCTTTTAATTAAAGCATACAAAATATCATAGGTAATATCTTCAAAAGGGCTAGAATCGTTTTTAACAGGAATCTCCTTGAGTATCTCTAGCTCTTCCTCCGTAGTCGGTTGCTCATGCAACTCAATCAACAATTCTCCATATTTTTTAAAAAAGGATTTTGGCAATAAGCGATTATTTTTCAAAGCAGAAGCTCCCTGTTGAATATTCTTGACTATTTGATTGATATACTTTCCTTGAAGAATCATTTCTTTGGAATAATCCTTACGCTGTGCCTCTAATTTTCGCCAATTGAACAAGCGTAGCATAAACACTTGTTCCTTCACGCCCAAATGGGGCATCATATTATTATTTAAAGCTTCCGCATGCGGGTTAATATAGTAGTACTCAGCCGTTTCTAACTTATCCATTTCCTCTTGGCACCATTCTGCTCGCTCTGATGATCTCAATTTTTCGGATAGCCCCGTGTACAATTCTTCTAAATAAATAACATCATTCAAAGCATATTGAAGATGTTTTTGGCTAAGCGGTCGTGCATCCCACTCTGCAACGGCAAAGCCTTTCTTTAGCCGTATTCTCAATTCTTTTTCTACGATTTTTCGAAAGGCAGTGGGGTAATTATATCCTAGAAAGCCGGCTGCTATTTGGGTATCAAAAATATTTTTTGGAAGAATTTTAAATTTATTAAACAATAAGCGATAGTCATTCTCTCCAGCATGCGTGATTTTACATACAGCAGGATTGGAGAGCACCGTAAAGAAGGGAGAAAGGTCTTCTATCGCTATAGGGTCTATTAAGAAACTACCAACAGGGCAATCAATTTGGATGAGACAAAGAAGGGTATAATATCGTTTCTCACCGATAAATTCAGTATCAAACCCCACCCATTCTTGCTCATTGAGTTGTTGGCAAACTTCTTCTAGATGAGTAGCGGTATTGACGAAAGTATATGCGGTAGTGGCGTTTCCTAGCATTTAAGAGTTATAAGCAAAAATAGTTAATAGAAATAGCGAGCTAAATTATTAGGAAAGTTGGTAGCTCTCACAAATTTGGTTAAACGGCAACAGTGGCTTTGATATGAGGATAAGGATGGTAATCTACCAATGTAAAATCTTCGTATCTAAACTCAAATATATTATTAATTTTTGGATTTAGCTGTATTTGGGGCAGAGAACGGGGGGTTCGACTTAGTTGTAATCGGGTTTGATCTAAGTGATTGAGGTATAGGTGAGCGTCACCAAAGGTATGAACAAATTCGCCAGGTTGCAATCCACAAACCTGTGCAATCATAAGCGTAAGCAATGCGTAGGAGGCTATATTAAAAGGAACGCCTAAAAAACAATCCGCTGAGCGTTGGTACAATTGGCAGGATAATTTCCCTTCTGCCACATAAAACTGAAACATAGCGTGACAAGGGCTTAACGCCATTTTAGGCAGGTCTGCTACATTCCAAGCATTGACAATCATTCTTCTGGAATGGGGCGTATTTTTTATTTGTTCAATGACTTGGGTGATTTGATCCACCACTTGCCCATCTGCGCCTTCCCAACTACGCCATTGCTTACCATAGACCGGTCCTAAGTCCCCTGTTTCATCCGCCCATTCATTCCAAATACGCACCCCGTTATCTTGCAAATATTTAACATTTGTATCTCCTTGCAAAAACCACAATAATTCATACACAATAGATTTTAAGTGCAATTTTTTAGTCGTGACCATCGGAAAACCCTCCGATAAATCAAATCGCATTTGGTAGCCAAATACGCTAATCGTACCCGTACCCGTACGGTCCTCTTTCTTTGCACCTTTATCCAAGATGTGTTGTAGTAAATCGTGGTATTGTTTCACTCAATTAATTTTGAATTTTGAATTTTGAATGATTGAATTCACCAATCATTCAAAATTCAAAATTCATCATTCAAAATTCATCATTCAAAATTATTAAAACCAAGCGGCCCCGTGTTTAGGAGGCCAAGGAATCGCCACTAAGATCAATATAAGCGCAATTAAAAAGAAAATAAAGGTCTTTTTGAATTTAGCGCTACTGTCCACCGCTCGCTTTGCACTGCTATATCCGATACTAATTAGAATGATCGCCAAAATCATCATCGAGATATGCTCTACCGTAAAAAAACGAGCCGTCGCATTCTTCATTACTTCTGCACTCATAGATCCTACTTTAGGGCTAATGAAATATAGTCCCAAGCCCAATAATAACTGGATATGACTGGTAATGAAGGTGAATAGACCGACTTTCCGATCTCCTTCTGTATAATTTTTATTGCCTCTCCATTTTATAAACGCATTAATGACCGCATAGATCAATAAAGCGAGAAAAATCCATCTGATTCCTGAGTGGGCATGTTTTAATCCTTCGTACATGGTTTGTTTTTTAGGGGTTAGGAGTCCGGGATCAGGAGTCAGATGCTTACAAGTAACTAACTCTTAATTCCTAAACCTAACGCCTTGTCCTAACGCAAAGGTAAAACATAGCACTTGGATTTCACGGTATTCTAGCAGCGAATATTGTAAAAAATTAGGCGGGCTTTCTAATTTTAGCAATACGTTTATCTGTTTATAAATGCTTCTTAAAAACGCCATTGTACCACCACCCCATTCCCTCCACCAAACGCAGTCAAATGACTATCTCTATTTTTATGCAGTTGCGGCACCAACACGCCTACCATAGCTCCAAGGACGTATCCCGCTATCGTATCCGTAGGATAATGCTTACCTGCTTTAATTCTCAAATACCCCGTCAAAGCTGGCACAAGGGCTGCCCCCGTCCAAACAAAAGGCTTCCAAGAACTATCTGGGTAATAATCTGAAAATACTTTGGCAGTAAAAAAACAATTGGCGGCGGTCATAGAGGTATGACCAGAAAGGAAGGCCGTTCTAGCAGTTCTCTTTTGCTTTTTGTCAAGATCAACATCGGGATTATAGACAAACGGTCTAGAGCGGCGAGCGGTATATTTTATTAACCCAGTAATACTAGCATTTAATAAAAATACTTCGCCATATAATCCCGCTATTTTCCCTATATCATTTCGGGTATTTGTATGGCTCAAAAACACTAAGGGAAGTAGATGGGAGCCTCCCCAAAAAACGTCACTCCACCGATCTGCGGTAGTAGAATAATTTTCAATAGCTATTCTATCAAAACTATTTACGTCCGTTGCTTGCAAGGACGCTAGGTCGTCCATACTAAGCATACTTGTTTGGCTACGATAATAAAGCCCTACACCAGTAACAACACCTCCTGACAATAGGATAATACCGTCTGTTTTTTTGTTGAAATAGTAAGGAGATTGTGCCTCACTAATCGCAACAAACAACAATACCCCACTTAGAATTAACCAATTCTTTGACCGCATTAATCATCATCACTTTCTTCACAGATAACCGTTCCATTTCCACTAAATAACACTTCTAATTCTGTATCACCTTGTTCCAACTCCACTTCATATTGTGTACCATCAGTAGCTAATTCTAATCGTTCTGCTTCTTCTAATTTGAAGTTACCATAGTTCGCAATGATACTTTCCGTGACTGCTGTCGGTAGTTCTTCGGTAGAAATTTCTACTTCTTCATAGAGCAGACTTCCTTCTAAGTCAAATACTAATTCTATTTCGTTATCCTCTTTAGTTTCTAGTTCTACTTCATACACCTCTACTCCCGTACAAAGTGTTTCTTTTTCTGCTTCTTCTACCACGTAATCGGGATAATTATTTTGGATAAAATCTTGAATAGAGGTGGGCAATTCTGTTAGGTCGTCCTCATCGTCGTCATCTCCAAATATTAAACAAGAAGAGGCGCAACTAAGCACCAATATAAAACCCAATAAAAGCTGAAAATTTTTCATGATTAAATAGTTTGTAAGTAGTCTGACAAAAATAAGTTAACAATTTTGCTTTTCAGTTGATTGATTATTAATTACTGATTATTAGCTAATTAGGCGTGTTCAGTAGCGTCTGGAAAATAATTAATAATCAATAATTAATAATGTCACACTACTTA
>CALJIQ010000110.1 GCA_937973995.1 uncultured Saprospiraceae bacterium | reverse complement strand
TCGGATTCGCACAATGGATTCTAAAGGGGCAACTGAGGCGCAGCCTCAGTTGCCCCTTTAGAATCCATTGTTTCCAGAAATGGACTCGATGTCCATTTCAGGAAAAGAATGGCAGAATAAGTCAAAGAACCACACTTAATAATATATACAACTTCATAAACAAATATGGAAAGCAATATTTCAAATATTGATATAGGGATAATTATAGCCTATTTCATTTTAGTACTAACAATTGGTTTTGTGATCGCTCGCCGCACCAAAACTGGCGAAGATTACTTTTTAGGAGGACGAACTTTTGGTTGGGGTCTAATTGGCTTATCCTTATTTGCTTCTAACATATCTAGTACCACCATCATTGGTCTATCTGGCGCAGCCTATACAACGGGCATTGTGAACTCTGTCTATGAATGGATGTCGGGACTACCGCTCATCATAGCGGCGATGATTTTTATTCCCTTATATCTGCGCTCAAGGATAACGACCATCCCTGAATATCTTGAAAGGCGCTTTGATCGGCGTTCCCAATTATTCTTTTCAGGGGTATCTATTTTTGCGACCATCATTGTGGAAACGGCTGGTGCATTGTACGCAGGCACCTTGGTGTTACAAGCTTTTTTCCCTGGCTTACCGATGGCGCCTACGGCTTTGGGACTAGCATTGATTGCAGGTGTTTACACGGCATCTGGAGGGCTAAAAGCAGTGGTTTATACAGATGCCATACAAGCGGTTATCCTAATAATCGGTTGTAGTTTTCTGACTTATATTCTTTTTGATAAAGTAGACTTTGATTGGGATAAAGTAGTCGCCAATGCACCTGAAGGACATTTCTCTGTTGTTCGTCCAATAGATGATCCAGGACTTCCGTGGCCAGGTTTATTGATGGGAGTTCCCTTCTTAGGATTCTGGTACTGGAGTACGAACCAATATATTATCCAACGTGCCTTAGGGGCAAGAGATATCCGACAAGCCCGATGGGGAATCATCTTAGCTGGCTTTTTAAAAGTGATTCCCTTATTTATCATGGTGATTCCGGGTGCGATAGCCCTATTGTTGTATCCTGATATACCTAATGGGGATGCTGTTTTTCCATTCTTAATCACGAATGTATTACCCGTTGGTATGGTGGGATTGGTGATGGCAGGTTTGATTTCTGCTATTCTTTCGAGTGTCGATTCTGCGTTAAATTCTTCCTCCACACTAGTGGTGATTGATTTTATCAAACCCAATCGCCCCAATCTAACAGAACAAGATACCGCAAAATATGGACGGATTACGACCATCATCTTAATGGTCATTGCCGCCGCATGGGCCCCACAGATCGCCAACTTTAGTGGTTTATGGGATTATTTGCAGCAGATGTTTTCTATTGTTGTTCCTCCTATTGCCGTTATCTTTTTAGTGGGCGTATTTTATAAAAGGGGAAATGGACATGGTGCGTTCTGGACCTTAATGGGTGGAACTGCCCTGGGGATTTTGCTTTTTATTCTAAGTGAAAATGGCATGTGGAGTTTACATTATACCATGAATGTAGGATTCATTATGGCGATTTCAGCTGTCATTTTTGTGGTCGTTAGTTTAATGACGGAACCACCTACTAAAGATCAAATTGAAATGTACACTTATCGCAAAGGCTTGATTGGAGATGGGATGGAAGGGCTGCCTTGGTATAAGGATTATCGTACTCATATGGTGTTGTTAGTGGCTTTGATTGGATATATTTTGATGGTCTTTTGGTAGCAGTAGTCCGTACAGTAATTCTCACACAGAGTAATTTCTCAAAAGGTGATTTATTGTGTTAGCTCTGAAATTGATTCAACTTGATTATTGATAAAAATCTAGTTGAATCAATTTCGTGATAACATAATTTTCTGTTCATTTAATAAAGTTATGTTATCTCAAATTCTTTACTATTCAAATTTGATAAATTTTGAATAGTAAAAAATTTAGAGTTAACACAACAATACCATTTTCCATCTGACAGAAATTGGTCTGACTTCTAAATAAATTTCAATGCCTAACCAAAGAAGTTATTGGGGCTGGGGATATGCTGATTTCCCTTTTCCAGAAAAAATGCTGAACCAATATAAGGGAACGCTAAAAAATCTATTTCAGATAGCGGAATTTGAAAATAATCAGCCAATTCCTGTAAATGATTTAAAGCTGCGAGCCCCTAGGTTTGAATTGCCTACTGCCTTTAAAAAGATTTGTTCTTCCAGTAATTACGATCGAGCTAGTCACTCCTACGGAAAAGCATTTCGAGATGTATGGAGAGGCTTTCATGGTATCTTTCCTAATCCGCCAGATTATGTTGCTTTCCCTACTACCGAAGAAGAGATTCTGAAGTTAATGGAATATGCTTCCTTGAATGATATTTCGTTAGTTCCTTTTGGGGGTGGGAGTAGCGTTTGTGGAGGGGTGGAACCATCCGATAATAATTACTACCTCGGTGTTATTTCTGTGGATATGAAGCACTTTGATAAGGTGTTGGAAATAGACCATGATTCTAGATGTGCCCATATTCAGGGAGGTATTTATGGTCCTGCCTTGGAGGCGGCCCTAAAGCCACAGGGGCTTACGCTCAGACACTTTCCACAAAGTTTTGAGTTTTCTACCTTAGGGGGTTGGATAGCCACACGATCGGGTGGGCATTTTGCTACCCTCTATACCCATATAGATGAATTTGTGCAAGGGGTGACGATGATTACTCCCAATGGAAAAATAGCAACCCGTCGCTTACCTGGCTCAGGTGCAGGTCCTAGTGAAGAACGATTGGTAGCGGGTTCAGAAGGCATTTTAGGTATTATCACCTCTGCTTGGATGCGCTTGCAAAACATCCCTACTTATAAAAAAACGATAACGGTCAATTTTCCCTCCTTTGAAGCAGGTGCAGCAGGTGCTCGGGCTTTAGCGCAATCTGGTTTAAATCCAGCTAATGCTAGGTTAATAGACGCCATGGAAGCCTTCAATAATGGTTTGGGAGATGGCAAGTCAGCCGTATTAATTATAGGTTTTGAGTCGCATCAACGAGACGTAACCCATTGGATGCAAGAAGCCCTTGCCCTTTGTAAAAAAGAAGGTGGTTCTTGGGAGGAACAGCACCTACAAAATACGACTAGAAGTGAAAAAGGGGATGCTTGGAAAAACTCCTTTTTATTAGCCCCTTATCTTAGAGATGAGTGCATGAAATTAGGGCTGGTGGTGGATACTTTTGAAACGGCTATCACTTGGGATCAATATCCTACTTTTTATAAAAACGTAAAACGAGCAGCTCAACAAGCAGTTAATACGCATTGTGGAATGGGCACGGTTACTTGTCGGTTTACGCATATTTATCCTGATGGACCTGCCCCTTATTTTACCATCATTGCTAAAGGGGAAAAAGGAAAACAATTAGCGCAGTGGGATGCGATTAAAAAGGAAGTTTCCCAAGCCATTATAGATAACGGAGGTACGATCACTCACCACCACGCAGTCGGGAAAGATCACCGTCCTTTTTATACGCAACAGCATACGCCCTTATTTGGAGATATGTTGGCTGCTGCTAAAAGTACGGTTGATCCTGCTTGGGTGTTGAATCCTGGGGTGTTATTGAAAGAGAATCGCTGATTTCGCAGATTAGCAATTGATTCCGCAGATTAGATTTTTTGGATTTTACGATTTTTGCGGATTAAGCATAATTGCTGCATTTGCATTAATCCAACGAAATATGCTATACTAATTATGGGAGTTTACCGAAATCACGTATGCTTCAAATGTAAACGCCAAATCCGCTATAATCAATTAATCATGTACCATCTAATCAGGGAAATCAATTAATAATCCGCGCAATCTGCGATTCAAATACAAATGGAAGATGTGGTGAAGTTTGGCGAGGTGCTAAAAACTGTTTTAGGGTAGCCGCATCAATAGTTGAGGGGGTAACTTTGAAGTCACCCCCTCAATTGAACGCAAGAAAATTAGACGTTATATCTCTTACTTAAAAGAACTTAATAGTCAAATCAATCAACTTCTGTTTGAAGTTATTATAAGGTGGCATCAACAATTCCAATGCATTCGGAATGTGTTGTTTTAAAACACCTCTAGCATTGGAAAAAGATTGGAAACCATACCACCCATGTCCTTTACCAATACCACTATTATTAGACCCACCAAAAGGTAAATTGCTATTGAAGAAATGAACGGCACTATGATTAATGCAAGTACCACCCGCTCTAGTATTGGAAATAATATGGTTGATGTTCTTTTTACTCTTACTATAAATATAGAGCGCTAAGGGCTTTTCTTTAGAGTTAATCGTATCAATAACTTCCGAAATATTAGTAAATTCAAATACCGGCATCACCGGTCCAAAGATTTCTTTTTCCATTAGCAAAGAATCTTTCGGCACATTCGTAACTACGGTAGGAGAAATAAAATCTTCTGTACTATCATAGTTTCCTCCTGTCTCAATAGTGGCCCCTTTTTCAACGGCATCTGCTACATAGCTGCTGACCCTTTGGAAATGGCGTTGATTGACAATCCGTGCATAAGAAGGTTCTTTGGAAGCATCTTCTGAATAAAAAGATTTAATGTTCTTTTTAACAGCTTCCACAAAAGCAGCTTTTTTGCTTTTATGAACAAAGACATAATCTGGAGCTATACACACCTGCCCATTATTCAGGAATTTACTCCATGCAATTCTTCGAGCCGCCATTTCTACACTTGCTGTCTCATCTACAATCGTAGGAGATTTACCGCCTAATTCAAGGGTAACAGAAGTCAAATGTTTAGAAGCCGCCTCCATCACAATTTTACCAATATAAGGGGCACCTGTAAAGAAGATATGATTAAAGGGTAATTTTAATAATGCCGTAGAAGTGGCAATTGCGCCTTCAACGATGGCTACTTCTTTTTCATCAAATACCTCTGTAAGGATTTTTTTCATGATCTCTGTTGCATGGGGCGTGCTTTCCGAAGGTTTCAACATGACCGTATTACCTGCCGCCACTGCAGAGATTAATGGACCTAAAGTCAAATTGATCGGAAAATTCCAAGGAGCAATAATCAAGACAACTCCCTTTGGCTCGAACTGTACATAAGAACTAGACCCTAACAATGCCAAAGGAGTAGAGACCCCATGTGGTCGCATCCACTGACGCAAATGTCTCTTTGCATGTTTTATTTCACTGGTGACAGGATAAATTTCCGTTAAATCCACCTCACTCGGATGCTTGCGATAATCGTTATACAATGCCTCTTTTATTTGAGGGCGATATTTTAAAACTGCCTTGTGCAATTTCTTTAATTTAGCTATTCGTTGTCGAGCCGTTGTATTTGCTACTTGAAATTGATTTTTTTGTTGAAGGTCAAAAATTCGTTGAATTTCAGCAACATTCGTATCGGCAAAGGCTTGGACGGTTTGACTCATTATTTTTACTGTTTAAAGTTAAGATTCTTTGGCAAGTTTTATAAAAAAGGAGCAAGTGGCACATCAGATTGGCATCGAGCCAATCTGATGTGTATTACTCAATCTGTCATAGAACCTAAATTGATTATATTAGTTCACAAATCTAAATATCCACAATATATGAATTAACAATAATTTTTAATAGTAACTTCCGCCTTTTCGGAACAATCTTTCGAGGAAACAGGCATTTACCAATAAAAGTTCATGAAAAAATTAATCACCACACCAAGAGGACAATTCAATATTAGAGAGTATGGAGACCAAAATCATCCCCCTGTCATGCTGGTACATGGTTGGCCACAAACCAGTTATTGCTGGCATCATGTAGCACCTCACTTAAAAGGCTTACGGGTAATTGCCCCTGATTTAAGAGGTATGGGAGATAGCAATAGAGACTTGGATATCAAAAAGTATCTAAAGGATCAAATGGCGGAAGATCTATTTGCTATTGCGGATGAATTGGGGATCGACCAATTCTATTTAGGCGGGCATGATTGGGGCGGGGCAATCGTACAGGAGATGGCACTCCTCCACCCTGAGCGAATTAAAAAGTTGATAATTTTGAATATGGTCATTATCAATAATCCGATTGGTCAGCAAAAGGCAGCAGAGATTTTGGTCAAGCAATTATTTCGATCTTCTTGGTATCAATTCTTTATGAGCATCAAAGATTTTCCAGAAGCGATGATCGCAGGTAAGGAAGAAATTTGGGTGCGTTTTTTCAGTCGAGGCATTAGCAATCCCATTCCAGAAGATGCCATACAAGAATATATACGTTGTTATAAAATCCCCAATTCTATTACCACCGCTGCCAATATTTACCGAACCATCCCCAAGGATCGGGAAAGATGGGAGAAGCTGTATGAAGGAACCATCATAGAAATTCCTACCAAAATCATACACGGCATCCTTGACCCAGTAATTATAAAGGAATACCTCATCGGCGTGGAAAAATTCTATCAACAAATAGAAGTGGCTCAACTCAAGGGAGGCCATTTTATTTTGGATGAGCAACCTAAAGAGGTGGGAGCAGCTATTGTAGACTTTCTGTCTTGATCTTGTTGTGAAAAAGAAAAGTTAGGCAATATTGTTTTACCACATTAGTTCACATTAGTAGATTCAAATTAGTTCACAAATGGGACACGTAAGTAGTGTGACATTATTAATTATTGATTATTAATTATTTTCCAGACGCTACTGAACACGCCTAATTAGCTAATAATCAATCAACTGAAAAGCAAAGTTGTTAACTTGTTTTTGTCAGACTACTTATTATTTGTGAACTCATGTGAATCCACTAATATGGTCTAATGTGGTTTAACTTGCTACCAATTCAATTTCTTAGCCATTAGTTTAGCTTTTTCCCAATCTTCTGGCGTATCTATCCCAAAAGAAGGCGTATCGGTAAGGGCTACATGTATCGGCAGACCATGTTCCATCCACCTCAGTTGTTCCAACAATTCTGCTTTTTCTAAGGGACTTCTAGATAATTGTGCTATTTCTAGCAAAGTTGGCGTTTTAAACCCATAAACCCCTATATGCTTAAAGTAGGTACTCTTTTTGATCCATTCTTCTTGGGGGATGGATCGATTATAAGGGATAGGAGAACGGCTAAAATACAAGGCTTTCCCGCTTTTTTGGAGTACTACTTTTACATTATTGGGATTTATCAGATCGGTAGTGCTATCTATTTTTCTTGCTAAGGTGGCAATTTCCACCTCCTGTTTTAGTAGTAAATTCGCTACCAAATCCACTTGAGAAGGATCTAGAAAGGGTTCATCCCCTTGAATATTTATAATTGCGGCTATATCTTGGTGATGGTTTGCTACTTCAGCGCAGCGATCCGTACCACTTTGGTGAGTCGAGGAAGTCATCACTACTTTACCACCAAAGGCTTCTACTACATCAAAAATACGTTGGTCATCGGTTGCCACTATGATTTCCGATAAGGTGGTGGCCTTACTGGCTTGTTCATAGACTCGTTGAACCATCGTTTTTCCAGCAATCTCTATTAAGGGTTTGCCTGGAAATCTAGTGGATTGATACCTAACTGGAATAATGCCGATCGTTCGCATAGTATTTTTAGTCTAAACTTCTATTGAGAAACATGTACAAAGGACTCAAGAAAAAAGTAGTTATTGGTATAAAATGGCTGGTTTGCCTTCTTTTATGTTGTCATACCCTTCTTGCTTATAGCCAATGGACACCCTACACGGGGGATGATACCTACTATTTATTACCAGAAGATACGATATTCTTAAAAACGGGTATTCTATCTGAAAAATTTTTCCATCATTCCCTAGCTCCTGGACAGACGCTATTTTCGTTAGTCAAGTTTTATGGCATGACACTAGAAGAGTTGTACTTTTACAATCCTGCTGTTAAAGACAACTATAAGGTGGGAACGGTGGTTAAAGTACCTATTCCCAATAGAGCCATTAGTCGATACAAAAGTAAATATTTTGAAGAGTCCCAATATGTACCTGTTTGCTATGTAGTCCAAAGAGGAGATAATCTATACCATATTTCAAAAAGAATATTTCGATTACCGATTGAAACGGTACAACAAAAAAATCAATTAGACAACCATACCCTTAAAGTTGGGCAAATACTAAATGTAGGATGGATGAGCATTTTTGGCATCCCTGATAGCTTGCGGCAGTTTAAAGGGCATCCACTTTGGAAACAAAGCTATACCCTTAAAAGAAAATATTATTACCAACAACAACATAAAAAAGAACGTAAAACACAAGGACCTGCCTTATGGAGGAAAACCGCCACCGATAAGGCAAGTTTGGTTGTGATGCATCGGAACGCGCCAAAGGGTTCGGTGATAGGCATTACCAACCCTATGAATAATAGAACAGTATTTGCTAGGGTAATAGAAAAAATTCCTTATTCTTACCCAGCAGATATCGAAGCGATTGTATCGCCTACCATTGCAAAAATGTTGGGGGTATTAGATGAAAAATTTTATTGTAAAATAAAATATTTGAAATGATTTGACCTATCCCGTGATTCCTTGTGCAAATCAGATTGGCTCGATGCCAATCTGATTTGCGGTTATAGCGTTTCACGTGTTCACGTGATTTGTAAAAGAATCAACTAGGAATTTTATTCAATCGAAAAATAACCTACTTAAATGTATTACAACAACGTCCTTGAAATCATAGGAAACACCCCACTTATAAAAATCAATAAGATTACCCAAGATATTCCAAGTCTGGTCTTAGTGAAGTTAGAAACGGTGAATCCTGGTCATTCCATCAAAGACCGTATGGCGATGAAGATGGTAGCAGATGCCGAAGCAGCGGGTGATTTAAAACCAGGAGGGACCATCATTGAATGTACCTCTGGGAATACAGGAATGGGATTAGCAATAGTAGCTGCGGTTAAAGGATACAGTTGCATTTTCACCACTAGTGACAAACAGAGTAAAGAGAAAGTGGATCTGCTCAAAGCAATGGGCGCAGAGGTGATCGTATGCCCTACCAATGTCACACCTGACGATCCTCGATCTTACTATTCTGTTGCAGAAAAATTAAGCAAAGAAATCCCCAACTCCTTTTGGTGTAATCAATATGATAACTTATCGAATCGCCAAGCCCACTACGAGTCCACGGGACCAGAAGTATGGGAACAAACAGAGGGAAAAGTAACGCATGTGGTGGTTGGTGTGGGAACGGGCGGAACGGTTTCTGGTACAGCCAAATATTTAAAAGAAAAGAATCCAAACATCAAAATTTGGGGAATAGATACCTACGGTTCGGTGTTCAAGAAATACCATGAAACAGGAGAATTTGATGAAAGGGAAATTTACCCGTACATCACCGAAGGAATTGGGGAAGATATTCTCCCTAAAAATGTGGACTTTTCCTTAATAGATCATTTTGAAAAAGTATCCGATAAGGATGGCGCATTGATGGCTCGTCGCTTAGCAAAAGAAGAAGGATTGTTATTGGGCTATTCGGCAGGGTCCGCCTTTGCAGGGTTATTACAACTGAAGGATCATTTCAAGAAAGAGGATGTGGTAGTGATGTTGGTGCACGATCACGGAAGTAGGTATGTGGGAAAAATATTCAACGACGATTGGATGCGAGAAAGGGGATTTATTGAAGGGGAATTAAAGGTAAAGGACATCATTGCCTCCAAGAAGCAAAAAGAATTCTTTAGTGTCAAAAAGGAGGATACCATACATCATGTTTTTCAGTTAATGAAAGAGCATGATATTTCTCAATTACCCGTCATGAAAGAGGGAACCATCATTGGTTCTGTAACGGAAAATGTCGTATTGGAATACCTCTTGGAAAACCCTATCAAACACTCCTTGAAACAAGTGAACGAAATTATGGGAGAGGCGTTTCCAATCGTAGGAGAAGATTTGCCTTGTAGAAATTTAAGCAAGTATATCAGTAAAATGATGCCTGCGGTGATTGCTAAAGATCGGTCAGGCATGATGCATATATTGACGCAGTATGATATTATACAGGCGGTTTAAGAGGATAAGATGGTTTGATGGTTAAATTCTCAATGATGAATTTTGAATAAAACGAGACGCAATAGAACGAAAACATCTAAAATGTAAGGCGACTATCCATTCAAAATTCAAAATTTTTCATTCAAAATTGAGTACTTACTATCAAGTGACGGAAAGTCACGGGATAAAGCTCACCACTAAAAATGATTATTATAATAGTCAATGATTCGTTCATCTACTAACACATCTTGGGGTCTCAATTTTTGCTTTAGAATGATCCCCTCTAAGGTTCTACACCTACTTAATGCCACATAAGTCTGACCATGTTCAAAAGCCCCTCTGCCTAGATCAATAATCATTTTATCAAAGGTTTTACCTTGACTTTTATGGATGGTAATCGCCCATGCTAGTTTTAATGGATATTGCGTGAATTTTCCAACGACCTCGGTGTCTAGCTTACTTTCGTCCTTTTCATTAATCTTATATTTTAGTATTTCCCAATCCATCTTCGGTACTTTTAAAACTTCCGATCGTTGATCTTCTTCTACTAACACTTTAATACTATCTGTTGTTAAATCTACAATAGTTCCGATGGTACCATTGACAAAATTGCCTTCCGAATCATTCTTAATAAACATGACTTGCGCTCCCATTTTTAGGGTAAGGACTAAGTCGGTAGGATACCATCTTGGATCAAATTGACCTTCTGTTTTACCCATATATACAAAAGCATCCGTTTCTATTTGATCTAATTCTCGTTGGTTGATGCGGTTTACAGTAGCATTGGTCGCAGATAAAGTAATACATTGCTCTGGTAGTTCAGGAGTTCGTTGGTATCGTTCGTTTAAATCTTCTAAATCTTCATAGTCGACTGAATTATTTCGCACAGCCTCTAATAGTCGAATAAAATGCCTGTTGTCCTGCCGATAAATGCGACTCAACTCCACTTTTTGCATGTCAAAGTTTTGGAATACATGCGCCGAAAAGAAAAAGGGACTATCATATTCTGTTTTAAATAAATGCCGTTCCTCCTCCGTAGATACAACGGGTGGTAATTGAAATAAATCCCCAAAGAAAACCATCTGTACTCCTCCAAACGGTACATCGTTTTCTCTATTCTTACGAAGAAAGACATCGATATTGTCCATTAAGTCTGCTCGTACCATAGACACTTCATCTATAATAAGCACCTCCAACTTTTGGTACAATTTTCTGAAGCGATGTTTTTTAATATCGTGGCGATGAAGCAATTTGGCAGGAAACTTAAAAAAGGAGTGGATAGTTTGACCCTTTACATTCAAAGCAGCTACCCCGGTGGGTGCCAAAATGACCGCCTTTTTTCGAGTGGTTCGACGAAATAATTGGAGCAGCGTAGATTTTCCAGTCCCCGCTTTTCCAGTGATGAACATGCTGTTAGAGGTCTTTTCCAATACCTCAATTACATATTTAAAATCACCACTTAATTGTAAAGGTTTTTTTTGAATCAATTCAGTTACTTTTTTGCATTAGGTCGTCAAAAAATTTATAACTGGAAAGTTAACTTTTTCTTTGTAAACTGACTACAGGAATGGTTTATTAGAAATGAAAGATCAATAAATTTTCCAATTTTTGCTTTATTATTCTTACTTTTCCGCTATCTAGAATGCAGTCAAAAAATAGGGTTAATTCCATACCAACCCTTCGCATAATCCTACATCATTAGCACTCCGAGTTTTCTCTGTGAATATTATTTTCAATAGAGTTCACATCTAATTGTAACTACCTCATTCACCAAGTAAAGATCATACCCCCACAAAAGTAAATATATAGGTATCTGATTGTAAACCTATTTGATAGGATTACGCTGAGATACTCTAGTCGTAACAAGTAGAGATCAAGTCTTAACTCGGACTGCAATTTTGTTGGCAAGCTCCTTCGGGATGTCTTGCCAATTTTAGTATCTACTTAACTAATAAACTCGTCTTAATACCGTTATTAATAAAAATTTGCTCAGGTTAACGATTATTATGTTAAAAATTCTTATAAGTCTTATTTTCACTCCTATCCTATTAGGCTTTCAATCCGACAAATGGAAATTATTTCAATCTATTGAGGGAGGCTTCAAAGTAGAGATACCCACAGGGAACATGAGTCAGCATGAGCGAGTCATACATACGGATATTGGAGAAATCACCTACCACACCTATTTTTATCAGGAGGAAACCAAAGATTTTGAAAATGCACTTTATGTAGTCAGTTACTGTGACTATCCAGAATATACCATCCATTCCGATTCCACTTCCTTATTAACAGATTTATTTAACAATACAATTACGTCCGCAAAAAAAAGTGTGATTGGCGAGTTGCGATACGAGGAAGATATTAATTATAAAGATTTTCCTGGTAAGTTATTCCGAATAGATTATCGGGAAGGAACTGCTACGCTCAAATCAAAGGTTTTTATTGTTAACAATCGATTTTACAATATACAAATTGCTACCACCAGAGGAAAAAGTCTGAATGCAGCCGCAGATCGCTTTTTGGACTCGTTTCGTTTACTTTCGGAATAAGCGTTTTTGATTTCAACCTCAACCTCAGAATAGAACTTTGACTTAGTATTTCTACTCCAAATGATAGATTAAAATAAAGTCTAGGACAGAGCAAGAAATAGTCGTTTTTCCCAGCATTAATCTTGATTTTTTTTCGTTTAATCTAGAATAGCTGCATAAATGCAGTTTTCTCATTAAATTTGGAGAAGAAATTCACCTTTGCCATATGAAGAAAAAGAATGTAGCAGGCATACTTGCCTTGATAT
>CALJIQ010000109.1 GCA_937973995.1 uncultured Saprospiraceae bacterium | reverse complement strand
TAAGTAGTGTGACATTATTAATTATTGATTATTAATTATTTTCCAGACGCTACTGAACACGCCTAATTAGCTAATAATCAGTAATTAATAATCAATCAACTGAAAAGCAAAGTTGTTAACTTATTTTTGTCAGACTACTTAGTCTGAAGTAATTGTAACTTCTATATATCAAGGATTGCTTATGCTGCACACTCATCACATATTCCCGATAGTACTAACTGTTGGTCTTGCAATTGGAAGTTTTTAGGAAGATTGATAACAGGAAAGGTAACATGGTTTAAACAGACCGTTTTCTCACAATTTTTACAATGAAAATGCGCATGGGAATCTTCGTGGTGATCGGTGGTGCAATCCTCAGAGCACAAGGCAAATTTCATTTTACCACTTGTATCCACCGCTTGGTGGATAATGCCTGCCTCTTCAAAAGTGCGGAGCGTTCGATACAGCGTGATTCGATCCATTTTCTCTTCACCATTCTCCTCTGCTCTATCTCGAAATACTTTTTCTAATTCTCCTCCAGATAAGGCAATATTCCCTAGAGCAAGGAATTCTTTTAATACCCTCCTTCTGGTATTAGTTGTTCTTAACTTACCGTGTTTAAGTAGGTGTGATATTCTTTCTTCTAGGTTCATTATTCAAAAATAGTCAAAGTTATTGGAACTGCGAAAGGTATGGAACGGTTCAAAACTAAATAGTTCTTTGACATATTCCGTAAAATACGACATATGGCAAAACAGACTGGCATCGAGCCAATCTGTTTTGCACAAGGGTTTCTAAAAGGAAAAGGTTGGCTGCGCCAACCTTTTCCTTTTAGAAACCCTTGTTTCCCTGAAGTGGGCTTCGAGTCCACTTCAGGGAAGGGATCACGGGATATGCAGTTGTTAGAATTGCTAATTTATATATATTGATTGATGATATTTTCAAACAACTCTTGTTGTCCACTAAGCATTTTTGGATTCCCCTTTTTCAATGCGATCTCTTCTAAGTTTTCAAGCGTCAATTTACCCTCCTCAAATTGTTTGCCTTTGCCACTATTAAAAGAGCTATATCGAGCTGCACGCAATTCCTGATAACTAGACTTTCTCATAATTTCATCAGCGATCAATAAAGCTCTAGCAAAAGTATCCATACCACCGATATGCGCATAAAACAGATCTTTCAAATCCGTTGAGTTTCTTCTTGTCTTAGCATCAAAATTCACACCTCCTCCTTGTAAGCCACCTGCCTCTAAAATCACTAACATAGCTTCGGCTAATTCATTCAAATTATTAGGAAATTGATCGGTATCCCAACCATTTTGATAATCACCACGGTTGGCATCTACGCTCCCTAATACACCTGCATCTGCTGCTACTTGTAATTCATGTTGGAAGGTATGCTGCGCTAAAGTAGCATGATTAACTTCTATATTAATTTTAAAATCATCCAGTAGATCATGTTCTCTAAGGAAACCAATCACTGTAGCACAATCGTAATCATATTGATGTTTGGATGGTTCAGCAGGTTTAGGTTCTATAAAGAAAGTCCCTTTGAAGCCATTGCGTCTAGCATAGTCTTTAGCCATATGAAGAAACCTTGCCATGTGGTCTAATTCTTTTTTCATATTGGTGTTGAGCAAGGACATATAGCCTTCTCTCCCTCCCCAAAACACATAATTTTCACCACCTAGTTTAATGGTCGCATCTAGTGCGTTTTTAACTGTTGCGCCTGCATAAGCTACTACCCCAAAATCAGGATTAGTCGCTGCCCCATTCATATATCTTGGATTGGAAAAAAGATTAGCAGTTCCCCATAATAATTTCACCCCTGATGCTTTTTGCTTTTCTTGAGCATATTCCGTTATTTTTTCCAACCGCTTAGCAGATTCTGTCAAGGTAGCTCCCTCATCCACTAAATCCACGTCGTGAAAACAGTAATACGGGATTCCCATTTTGGTAATGAATTCAAAGGCGGCATCCATTTTATCTCTAGCCCTACGGTTAGGGTCACTGGCCTTTGACCATGGGTATATCTTAGTAGGAGCACCAAATGGATCACCTCCATCACCACAGAAAGAATGCCAGTAAGCAACTGCAAATTTGAAGTGGTCTTTCATTGTCTTGCCAGCTACCTTTTTATCTTCCTGATACCATTTGAAAGCAAGTGGATTATCTGAACGCCGTCCTTCATATTGGATTTTTTTAATCCCTTTGAAGTACTCTTTTTTTCCTGTTACTACTTTGATGTTTGTTTTGCGTTTTGTTTTAGTCGTTTTTCTTGACATTGTAAAATAAATTTTATTTTTTGAGTTTTAGCTGTTGAATACCTCAACACCCAAAACTCAAGACTAACTAGTATGATCCGCAACGATTTTCCACTTCCCTTTCATCTTCTGAAAGATTAAAATAAAGTGTCCGTTTAAATCTCCTATTTCTCTGGTTAAATGAAATTTCCCAACTAAGCTTATCACCTTTCGGCTCCGTTGGTTAACCTCTAAAACTTCAAATTTTAGTTGTCCCATTGCTTGTCGGTTTGGGTAGCGACGTTTGTAGTTGTCTAAGGTATTTTGCCATCCATAAGTAACTCCTGAGGAACCTATAAATTGCAATTGATCTGATTTCCAATAATGTTTCATAAAGGCGTCAATATCCCCCCTATTCCAATCACCTTGCTGTTCTAGTAAAATTTTCTGAACAGCAGTTGTTCCTTTTTTATTTTGAGCAGCAAGAGGATTCGCTACTAAATAGAATAAGAAAAGAAATATAAATATTCTCATACTAAATAACTGATAGATAAATATTTAGACAAACCTACAAAAAGTTAGCACGGAAAACGATGGGAAACCCATCGTTTTATTAGGCATCAAGTTTTTGTTTGTTGATATGGCTATTGACACCAATTAATTTTTCTAGATCAGATTTCCAAATTTGGTAAGCTTGTTCATGTTCTCCACTTTGTTCTGGAGCGTAAGTCATTAATTCTCCACTTGTGCCAATGGCCTCTTTTAAAGTAGCATAAAATCCTGTTTCCAATCCTGCTGCTTTAGCTGCACCAGCTGCACCCGTCGTTTCCACTACTGTAATTTCACAACCTACCAAGTTGGCAATCGTGGCAGAAAAAACTTTCGACTGGAATAAGTTATCATTTCCTACTCTCATAGACCCAATTTGGAAGCCCATATCTTTCAATACTTGAACGCCATAAACAAAAGAAAAAGCAATCCCTTCTAAGCCAGCCCGATAAAAATGAGCGCGCTCATGACGATTAAATTGCAAATTATTGATCTGCGCACCTACATTCGCATTAGACAACATTCGCTCTGCCCCATTACCAAATGGCAATATTCTTAAGCCTTCCGAACCTATGGAAACACTACTTGCCATTCGTTCCATATCATTGTAGGAAATTCCATCTCTTGCCATCTGCTGCTTTAGCCAACTATATTGTATGCCCGCTCCATTAATACATAACAGCACTCCTATCTTTGGATCATCAGGAGTATAGTTCACATGGGCAAAACCGTTCACTCTAGATGCTTCGTCATATACTGGCTTATCAATGACGCCATACACTACCCCTGAGGTACCACCAGTGGCTGCTATTTCTCCCGGTTCTAAGACATTTAATGCTAGCGCATTATTGGGTTGATCGCCTGCCCGATAGGCAACAGGAGTGCCTTCTATTAATCCAGTTGCCTCGGAAGCTTTGGCAGTAATAGTACCTTGTAAAGAGCAAGTCGGAACAATAGAAGGTAGGAAGGATGGATTAATTCCATAGTAATTTAACAGGTTGGCAGATGGAGCATTTTGTTGAAAATCCCATAGAATACCTTCAGATAAACCAGAAGGAGTTGTGCATATTTCTCCTGTCAACTTCATGGCAATATAATCCCCAGGTAACATCATTTTATGAATGCGATCATACACTTCGGGTTCATTATCTTTTACCCACTTTAATTTGGAAGCAGTGAAATTGCCAGGTGAATTCAACAACTGCTGCAGGCATTGTTGTTGCCCCATTTCTTCAAAGGCTTGTGCCCCTATTTCCACAGCCCGACTATCACACCAGATAATAGATGGACGCAATACTTGGTGTGCTTTATCCACCAATACTAAGCCATGCATCTGGTAGGCAATCCCAATACCCTTCACATCAGTAGGATTTACTCCCGTGCTATCCAATAATTTTTTAGTAGCCAAACATACATTATCCCACCAAACTTCGGGCTGTTGTTCTGCCCAGCCTGTTTGTCTAGAAACAATATCCATTTCGGTGGCTGGGTATTGCACTACCTTTAGGGTCGCTCCAGAATCAATAGCAACCATCGCCGCTTTGATAGAAGAACTCCCAATGTCATATCCTATTAAATACATAATATAAATTGTAGGTTACTAGCCAGATACAAGAACCTCTATTGATATTTTAAATGGAGCAAACAACTTTTTTTGGGTGACCTTTTTCTAAAAAATAAAATTCAATCCCAACGTAGTGCTAAGCCCCAAATCATCCGCAAAGTATCGCTGTCGATTTAAATAATCTCGGTAGTTAATATTAAGCAGATTATCTACCTTGGCGAAAAATCGCAGTTTAAATTGTGGTAAAATAAGATTAGCAGAAAATTTTGCCCCCATCAGATGATAGGTATCAGGAGGTAGGACAAAATCTTGTTCTGGCAACAAATTATCTTGTTTAAAAACCAATCGGTTAGTCCAAGCCAATTCTACGTCTTCTATTTTGATTTTATCAATACTAAAAGAACGGTTGTTGCGATAAGTAAGGCTGGTAAAAAGACTATTAGATGGAATATTAACTAATGGTATGTTCCGATTATTTATATCGCTTTCCTTGAGTCGTCTATCATTTCCCTTAATGTAAGAATATCTCAATTCTCCGACAATGGATTGCCCAAGAGAAAATTTAGAATAAATATCCATTCCATATATTTCGGCATTCGTTTGCTCGTATTTAAAAACAGGAAAAGCTCCCCTTATAGTTAATCGAATATCATCTTGTGGACTTAGGAATATATAGTCTCTAAAGCGTTGGTAATAGAATAGAGAACCAAAACTGAACTTCGATCCTAGTAGCAGTTTATATTCTAAAGTAGATTTCACTGCTTTCTCTGTTTTCAAATTTATATCTCCTTCTTCAATACCACTTACCCCTTGGTGCAATCCATTACTGTACAGTTCATTGATAGCGGGATTGCGCATGGCATAGCCTGTGTTAGCCGTAAGGGAATGAATATCCGAAATATTGTATTTAAATCCCATTACTCCACTGATATTACTAAAATTATTTTCATAGCGAATAATTTGTCTTGGCACTGTATTGCTGATCGCTACTACTTTTTGCAATTCATAATCATATCGAAGTCCAAGATTGAAAGTAGCTTTCATCCATTCTCTATTTAGCATAGCGAAGACGCCACTTTTCAGTGAACTATAATCTGGAATCAGTGGAAGAATACCTGTTTCAGGATTATTGGTATTATCTGTCACAAAGGTTTGGTTACCAATTTTTAATAACCAATGACTGTCAAATTCTTTTTGGTATTTTAAATCTGTACTAAAGGTAAACTGTTCTAAACTTAAGGCGGGAATATCCGTCCGACCGCTTCTCCTTACGTCAAACTCTTTTCGATTATTCATTTGCCCAGCTAGGGTGAATTGCAAAAACTGGGAATTATCAATTTGATATTTTGAATTGAGTTTGACTAAATGGTGCGCTACTTTTTGTTTAGGAGCTTCGATTATACTACTAAATTCAGGTTCTGTAAAAAAGGGAACCGTTCTAGTAAGGGCTTGTTCTAAATCTGTCAAATTACCAATGTGCGAGCCTCTTAACACCCCCAATTCTGTATTGAACGTACTGGCATAAAAGTCCAGAAAAAATTTATCTTTCCAAGACTTTTCTAATTGTAGTGCCAAGTTTGCTTCTTGTGAACCTGTATTATTTAAAAAGTAATTCGGTGACTTTCGATCACCGTATTTTTTTAAGGTACCATTGAGTCGCCATGCCAAGGCAGGTGCATATTTTTGTAGTTGTATATTTACATTATTTCCTCTTCCATTGGTTTCGAATGCATAATTAAAGCGTCCATGTAAGTGAGGTTCTCTGCTGATTTTTTGAGGTTCTACTAAAATGATGCTCCCCAAATTACCGCCTCCGTATTCAAGGGCATTCGTTCCTTTCACCACCGTAATTCTATTCGCAATCAACGGATCAATTTCAGGACTATGGTCATTTCCCCATTGCTGCCCACTTTGCATCACGCCATTATTCAAGATCGTTAATCGATTACCAAATAGCCCATGAACGATGGGTTTACCGATGCCTCCGTTTCTCAACATTTGAACCCCTGCTTCATTTTCCAATAATCCAGCTAGGCTCTCATTGATATTTTCTTGTATAGCTTGTTTACCAATGGCTTGTGTAGGTTGGTTGATTAAATTATCCGCCTTGCCCCTCACGACTATTTCATGGAGAGAAAGAGAGGCATGGAATAAGGTGATATTTATAATGGTATCATGGTAAAAATGCAGGTGCATCTCTTTAGGTTCACAGCCAATATGCGAGGCGATTAGATGGTATTCTCCTTCACAAATATTTTCTAAAATAAACACCCCATTTTCATCTGACAGAGTGCCTTTACTCAACTCTTGAATAATGACATTTACATAAGATAAGGGCGTATTACTCGCCTCATCTATTACCTGTCCTTCAATGGTAATTCCACAATCTTGTGCGTACGCCTTTGAGGAGGGAAGCATAAGGGCAGCGCATATAAGTAGTAGCGCATAAATACACTGTAAATTCAATTTTAATATGTATAATTTATTGAACATCTATTGGAAAAGATACTTCGATGTCTGTTTCGCCACCTGCATTCTCGATGCCTCCTTCTACTACACCTGCTGCCGACTTATTAGGTTCATGTCTCAATACGACTGTCAAAGTGCCGGTACCTGCCCCACCTGTAGTTAAGGTAGTCTGCAAGCCCAACGGATTACCGTCTGCGTCTTGGTCGTCATATGTAACGGTTACGCCATTGACAGTAGAAGCAAAAAAGAATTGGTGCTCTTTATCTTCTGCTGCTACCTCGGCCGCAATGCTTTCCGCAGGAGATTCCGCTTCATTTAAAAGGTCAAGAGTACCACTGTAACTTTGATTCGCACTCAAGGTACCTCCTGTAATCACAGGGGCATTACCACCATCTCCGTCCAAATCTACAAAACTTAATTCAATTGAAGTGCCTCCGTTGGTAGGAGTTAAGGTATATTTTAGTGTAGTAATTAATTCTTCTTCATTGGCAATAACAGGATCCTCTTTATCACAGGCAGTAAATACAAACGCAAGTCCTAAAAGTAGGACTATTGGGAAATTAATTTTTATCATCATAAATAGGTTTAAAAAGATTAACTGACGCAAATGTAGAATAAAAACGCAACAATGTTGCATTTGCAAACATTTATTTCCATCTTTTATCCATTATGTATCATAGACGATGAAAAAAGGAATATCCCCTATTGTAGGAATTGTCCCCTACGTAATTCCTTGAAAAGTAAAGATGAACGTAGTTGTAATCTTTACTTTAATCATTGCTCGCCGCCTTCGGCGTCTCGCAA
>CALJIQ010000108.1 GCA_937973995.1 uncultured Saprospiraceae bacterium | reverse complement strand
AAAAGACCCTTTCCCGTCACGTAGCGTAGTGACGGGATTTGTACAGCGTGTATGGCTTTAAAAAACCTTTTATGGTTTTTATTTTGAAAAGAACTATTTACGAATGGAGTCGCATGGTATAAAATTTGGCTTATTTGCGGGTATTGGAACCGTTTTAATACTGTTATCCGCTTATTTCATTGATAAAAAATTGATGCTAAGCCCAGGTGTTGTTTGGAGTACTCTGATCTTTTATTTGATCGGGATGTATATGGCAGCATTAGAGGATCGGAAATCTCGAAATGGATTTATTTCTTTCAAAGAGGCACTGCGGACTAGTTTTGTAGTTTGGGTGATTGCTAATGCAATCTATCATGTGTTTCTATATTTCCATTTTAATTACTTCGATCTAGACATGTTAAATATCCAGAAAGAATACTTTTTAGAAATGAATGAACAGGCAGGCTTGTTGAATGAGGATCTTTCAGCACAAATTTCCGATCAATTATCTTATAATATCATGCAGACTATCACTGGTTTTACCATGTCTTTGATCGGTGGTTTTGCCCTGTCTGCTGCTATTGCAAGGCTTATCCGAAAAGATGACTTTGCTAATACCCCATAAAGAATTTTTCAACAATATATGATAAACGTCTCCATAGTTGTCCCCATCTTTAACGAACACGAATCTATTCCTCACTTAGAGAAATGGATTAGAGCCGTGATGGAAAAACATAAGTTTCGGTATGAGATCATTATGGTAGATGATGGCAGCGATGATGGTTCTTGGAAAGTAATAGAATCTTTAGTCGAATTAAATCCGCAAGTGAAGGGGATAAAATTTCGACGTAATTACGGCAAGTCAGCAGCATTAAATACTGGGTTTCAAGAGGCAAAAGGAGAAGTAGTTGTCACGATGGATGCGGATCTACAAGACAGCCCAGAAGAAGTTCCAGAGCTATATAAAATGATTATGGAGGAGGAACTGGATTTAGTTTCTGGTTGGAAAAAAGAGCGCCATGATCCCTTGTCTAAAACCATCCCTTCTAAATTTTTCAATCGCATTACCAGATGGGTAAGTGGCATTCAACTCAATGACTTTAATTGTGGATTAAAAGCCTATAAAAATGCGGTGGTCAAAAGTATAGAGGTGTATGGGGAAATGCATCGCTATGTACCGGTGATTGCAAAATGGGCGGGCTTTAAAAAAATAGGAGAAAAGGTTGTTCAACATCAAGAACGAAAATTTGGAGAAGGTAAATTTAATGGGTGGTACAGAGGAGTGAAAGGTTTATTAGATTTGGCTTCTATTTTATTTGTAGGAAAATTTGGGAAACGTCCAATGCATTTCTTTGGTCCCTTTGGTGGTTTGATGTTTATGTTGGGTTTCTTTTCTGCAGGCTATATTGGTATCTCTAAGTTGTACCGGTTAAGTCAAGGAATGCAAGCTAGATTAGTGGTGGAAAATCCTTTCTTTTATATTGCATTGACTAGTATGGTCATTGGAACGATGCTTTTCTTAGGAGGCTTTTTAGCAGAACTCATTTCTCGTACCTCTGTGGATCGAAACAATTATTTGATTGAAAAAGTAATTGGTAACGGAGACGCGATTAGAAAAATATAAATGAACGTTGTCATTATTGGAACCGCATATCCCTTTAGAGGTGGTTTAGCCTCCTTTAATGAACGACTGGCAGCAGAGTTTCAAGCACAAGGGGATACGGTTCAGGTATATACTTTCACGCTTCAATATCCCAATATCGTTTTTCCAGGGAAAACACAATATTCAGACTCTCCAGCACCCGCTCATCTTTCCATTCAAGCTACTATTAATTCCATTAATCCACTCAGTTGGGTCCGAACGGGCAAGCTCATAGGCAATAGCCAACCTGATTTAGTCATCTGCCCTTATTGGCTACCTTTTATGAGTCCTGCATTGAGTACCATCCTGAAAGGTATTAGAAAAAGAAGTAATACTAAGATTTTGTCGCTGGTCCATAATATGATTCCACATGAGCCACGATTGGGAGACAAAAGACTCTCTCAATACTTTGTCAATCAAGTAGATGCCTTTGTTACGCTGTCAAAATCTGTCAAGGAAGATGTGCAGCAATTCTCTAATAATCAACCCATAGCATACATTCCACATCCGATATATGATAATTATGGTGAACTAGAAACAAAACGGATAGCTAGGGAATATTTAGCACTTCCTCCAGAGGGAAAATATATCCTGTTTTTTGGATTTATCCGAAAGTATAAAGGCTTGGATTTATTAATAAAAGCAATGGCACATCCAGCTATAAAAGACAAGTACATAAAGTTGATAATAGCAGGGGAGTACTATGGCGATCAGCCCTATTACGAGGGATTAATGAAAGAGCTAGGAGTAGAAGCGTCCATTATAAAAAAGACCGAATTTATCCCGAATGAAGAAGTGCGTTATTATTTTAGTGCAGCGGATTTAGTAGTGCAGCCCTATAGAACCGCTACTCAAAGTGGTATTTCGCAACTATGTTATCATTTTGAAAAACCCATGGTCGTCACAGATGTAGGAGGCTTATCAGAAATAGTACCTGATGGAAAAGCGGGTTATGTAGTGGAAGTAAAGGAAGCAGCAATAGCACAAGCTATCCAAGCCTTTTATAAAGAAAACAAGGAGCAACAATTTATCGAAAACATACAAGAACTAAAAAAACAGTTTGGATGGGATAAGATGGTAGCGGGTATGAAAAAACTGACCTTTGAGCAAACTACCTATGCAAAAAATAGCCAACCGTATCAAAGCATCGATCGAAGTAAAAGAGATACTCTTAAAGGATGAGGAAACTCTAACTACGATACAAGCCATCGTTGACCTTTGTAGCCAACAAGTAAAAAAAGGAAAAAAAATATTCTTTTGCGGTAATGGAGGAAGTGCCGCCGATGCCCAACATCTTGCCTCAGAATTATCGGGTAAATTTTATCTAGATCGCCCTCCGATATTTGCAGAAGCCCTGCATGTTAACTCTTCTTATCTCACCGCCGTTTCCAATGACTATTCGTTTGACTTTGCCTATGCTCGCTTGGTGGAGGCAAAATGCGATAAAGGAGATCTTTTATTTGGGTTGTCCACTTCTGGTCATTCAAAAAATGTAATTCGTGCTTTTGAGCAAGCACAACGACAAGCAGTTACGACTATAGGATTAACAGGAAAAACAGGAGGTGGTCTTAAAGAACTAAGTACTCATTGGATACCCATTCCATCTGAGGATACGCCTCGTATTCAAGAGGCGCATATTTTAGTGGGACATATCATTTGTGAGTTAGTGGAGCATCATCTATTCGGTGCTTAGCAATCTTCGCCACATTAGTTCACATAAGTGGATTCACATTAGAACACCATTAATACATGTTTGCAGTCTTTAATCGTATATTTTTTAATGAAAAGACTATCTTCGTTTTTGAAAGAAAACCTAATTCCTATTAGAGTATGTCTAAAATTTATTTCGAGTTGAAAATCAATAGTTTGCGGTTCTGAGGAAGAAAAAATTAGTGCGTTTAGCGAGCTAAATAAGCTCATTTTTTCAAAGTCAGGTTCGTAAAATATTGGTTTTCAGCCGAT
>CALJIQ010000107.1 GCA_937973995.1 uncultured Saprospiraceae bacterium | reverse complement strand
CGAAGTTGCATGACTTTGTCATGGAGATGAAAAGTCCGTCCCATTTTGATTAATGGCTCTTGAGAAGGATTCAATGTTTTTTGTAAAACGATATTGAGATTTCGAGTACCAATAATTCCTCGATTCATAGGACTTAGTACTTGTATATCTTGGATAGCATCAAAACCATATTTATTAGGTAAGCGAGTTTTTACCAATTGGGGAATTAAGTTAACAATTGCCTCGGGGTCTTCTCGTTCTATAAAAAAGAAATCGCCTGCTTGGTCATTCGTGATATTGGGGAATTGCCCATGATTAATCGCATGGGCATTGGTGATAATTTGAGAGTGAGCTGCTTGGCGAAAAATCTCGGTAAGGGTAGTAGTCGGACAGACGTTTGATTCGATTAAATCTTTTAGCACATTACCAGGACCTACACTCGGCAATTGGTCGGTATCGCCTACTAAAATTAAACGAGCATGTGCAGGAATGGCTTTTAACAAATTGTACATCAAGACGGTATCAATCATACTAGATTCATCTACAATAATCATATCGCAATCCAAAGGGTTGTCTCCGTTTTTTCGGAATCCATTGATATTGAAATCAAACTCCAATAAGCTATGAATCGTTTTAGCTTCTAGCTTCGTGATTTCCGTCATTCGTTTGGCAGCTCGCCCTGTTGGGGCAGCTAATAAAATTTTATCGGTTAGTTTTTTGGCTATGGTCAGAATGACATTGGTAATCGTGCTTTTTCCGGTCCCCGGTCCTCCCGTAATAATGTGTATCTTTTCTTGAAAGCATTGGGCGACGGCTGTTTTTTGGTTGGTTGCTAGATTGATTTTTAATTGGCTTTGTGCCCATTGTAGTGCTTTATCTATCTCAATTTTTTTAAGCGGTGAGACTCCTTTCAAGATTCGCCTCCATTCTTTAGCAATCCCTCGTTCGCAAATAAAAAACAGCTTCAGCCAAATAAATGCTTTCGTCTCTTCTTCTATTTCCAAAGGTTGAATGATGATCCGATCGTCTGCTAGGATTTCTTCTAATCGCTCATCTATTAAATTAGGTTCTACCTGTAATAATTCATGGGCAGCTTCTAAAAATTGATCTACGGGATAGCAAGTATGCCCATCATTGGAAAGTTCAGACAGGACATATTCTACCCCTGAGTCTATGCGGATCGCAGCGTCTGCAGCAATACCCATTTTTCTAGCGGCATTATCTGCTGTTTTAAAACCAATACCCCAAATATCTCTAGCCAATTGGTAAGGGTTCTCTTGTATGACCTCCATACTTTTCTCTTGGTATTCTCTGAATACCTTCTTAGCAAAAGTGGGGCTAATCCCAAAACCTTGTAAAAAAATCATCACTTCCCGAATCGCTCGCTGTTCATCCCAAGTAGCTTTAATTCGTTCCAGTCGTTTTTGACCAATGCCATTTACTTCTAATAAAGCATCGGGATTATCATCAATGACATCAAGCGTATTCGTGCTATAATACTCGACAATTCGTTCGGCAAAGACAGGGCCTATTCCCTTTACCAAACCCGAACTTAGATATTTTTTAATGCCCTCTTTGGAGGAAGGACGCTGCACCTCATATTCCTTTACTTGGAATTGAAATCCGTAGTTAATATCATTTTTCCAAAAGCCCTTACAACGAACCGTCTCCCCTACTTGCACGGTTGTCAAAGTGCCTACTATAGTAGTCAAGTCTTTCTTTCCAGGCTCTTTCAAACGTGCAACAGTATAGCCGTTTTCTTGATTTTGAAAAGTGATTCTTTCTATATGTCCGTGAATTTCTTCCAAGTTGTTCTTATAATTTTTTTGGTCTCCCGCCAAGTCTCGTAAAGGTCTGACTTAGCGTAACTTTGCGAGACCTTAGCGTAACTTAGCGGAAAATTAGCATATAGATAAGGTGTAACCGCCAGTTGATATACGAAAATGTGCCGTTAGGTACATCATGTCGGTAGACAAGATCGAATACCAGTTTTATCCGTGCCTTTAGGTACAACATGTGGACACAAAATGAGCACATACCGTACCTAAAGGCACGGGAAGAATTTTCATGACCCAATTGCTACCAACATGTCGTACCTAAAGGCACGAGCTTCAAACTTATCGACAAAAAAGGTTTCTCCATCCAATTTATATCTTCCTTCTTCTTGTTTCTAGTATCTTCATCTCTCAATCTAAAGATATATGAAAAGCCAACTTCTTTTTCTCCTTACTTTTTTGTCCCTTAGCCTTGCGAAAAGTCAACCGAGTAGTGAATTTACAGGTCTAAAAGATTCTATTCAAGCAATAGTAGATGCAACCAATATCGGAACGCAGATCGCCATATTCAGTAAAGATAAAATTTTATGGCAGCAAAATTTTGGTCTAGCCGACCAGGAAAATAATATCCCCGTTACAGATCAAACCTTTTTCCGGATAGGGTCTATCACCAAAATGTTCGTGGCTATTGCTGCTTTGCAATTAGTAGAGGAAGGAACGTTATCTTTAAATGATAAGCTCAGTGACTTAGTTCCAGAGGTGGAATTTAAAAATAAATGGCAAGAAACGCACCCAATTCAAATTAGACACTTATTAGAGCATACGACTGGTTTCGATGATATTCATCTAGCGGAATACGCTGCCCCAGCAGATGGTTGGACCTTGAAGCAAGGATTGGATTATCATCCCGATAGTCGCTATGCAAGATGGCAACCTGGGCTATTCTCTTCTTATTGCAATGTGGGACCTCCATTAGTAGCCTATGCCATTGAAAAAATAACAGGGGTAGATTTTGAACAGTATGTAGCTCGACATATTTTTCGCCCCTTAGGCATGCAGCAAACCAGCTTTGTAAAAAACTCCCATATTGAAAAAGTACTAGCAAAGGGATATGATGCAGAAGGTGCTGAAATGGACTACTGGCATGTATCTGTTCGTCCAGCAGGAAGTGTTAATTCCAATACACAAGAAATGATTCCTTTTGGGCAAATGCTATTAGGGCGAGGGCTAAAAGATTCTATTCAAATTCTTCAGCCGACTTCTATTACTAGAATGGAAACTTGCAAAACTACCTTATCTGGTAAAGCAGGTTTGAAAGATGGATATGGTTTGCATAATTTCACTACTAACTATAAAGGGATTAATTGGCATGGACACGATGGTGGCATGATGGGTTTTCTAGCCAAACTACAATATAACTCGGATTTAAACATAGGTTTTATCACGCTTGTAAATTCTACTGGCGATGCCTTTATGGATATTAATGACCAAGTAAATGAGGCGATTTATCAACAAGTACAAAGTAGGTTAATTACACCTACTTCTGAGGCGACTTTTAATGAAGAATACTTGGGGCTATACCGTTCTGCGACTTCTAGAAACCAAATGTTGCGCTTTTTAGATGAGGTATTTGGGATCGTCCAAATAGGGAAAGATGACGAAGGATATTTTGCAGGCCCTATTCTATCTGCTGATAAAAGTCGAGGAGAAGTACGCACCACAAATACCTTAACCGTCATCAATGACCGTGGGTATCAATCCCCTTTATATTTCGGATCTCATGAGGAGAAAGTGTATGCCTTACAAATTAACCGTTTTTTAAACCTAGAAAAGGTAACGCCCTATTCCGCTTTTCTACCCTTAGGAATAGGGGCGCTCTTTCTTTTATGTTTACTCATCCTTACCTTCCACTCTCTACTATGGTTCGGAAAAAAAGCACTTCGAAAAAATCCGATTGGTCAAAATTCCTTGCGTGTCACCTCTTTGTTGTCCATGCTAGGTTTTGGGAGTATCATAGGATTTGGCATCGCTGGAAATTCTGGAGATGTATTAAGTACTCTAGGCACCCCCACCCTACCCTCTATCGGCATTTTTGTGGGTTCTTTAGTTATGGGAATTAGCTTATTAGCTTTTTGCTGGTTGGCAGTCCGCACAGAAGAGGGAATAGAGAAAACGTGGTTTCGAGTATTCAGTATGCTCGCTTCTTTCGTATTTGTTATTACGACTTTGTATTTATATAAAGAAGGAATAATTGGTTTGCGGACTTGGGCTTATTGAGGGGGCTATTGTTTCATTGTTCTATTGGCCCATTGTTCTATTGACTCATTGTTCTATTGACTCATTGTTCTATTGACTCATTGTTCTATTGACTCATTGTTCTATTGACTCATTGTTCTATTGACCCATTGTTCTATTGACTCATTGTTCTATTGACCCATTGTTCTATTG
>CALJIQ010000106.1 GCA_937973995.1 uncultured Saprospiraceae bacterium | reverse complement strand
CACTCTAAAAAGTCTGTTTTAATGAAAAATCGAAATAATTACATTAAATGTTTTTTTGTAAAGTTTTGATTTTTAGCAAAATATAGATATGCCAAATTTTTAAAATTTGGCATATCTCGCTCAAAATGACTTTTTAGAGTGGACTCAACAATTTAGCCATCAAGCCATCATTTCCAAATATTAATGAAAGAAAAAACCAACCAATCCGAACAGGCATCCATTCCCCACTTTCATTTTGGAGGGACCGGCAAACAAGTACTTTTTGCCCATGCCAATGGGTATCCTCCTGAAGCGTATAGACAATTTTTTTCCCACTTTAAAAAAGGGTATGAGGTATTTGGTCAGAAAGCAAGGCCTTTGTGGCAGCCCGCACCACCTCCCTCCTCTTTAAAAAGTTGGAAAGTATTTGGGGAAGATACGATACGGTTTATGGAGGAGATGGGAATGAAAAAAGCCATTGGTATCGGTCATTCTATGGGAGGAGTGAATGTAATATGGGCAGCTTATAAACGACCTGACTTATTTGAAAGATTGATTTTGCTAGATCCTGTCATTTTATCATATAAAAATATTTTACTCACTAAACTGACCCCCAACTCGTTATTAAGGAGTCGGTTTCCAATGGTGAAAATTGCTACTAAGCGTAGGAATAAATGGGACTCTAAAGAAGAAGTCTATGAATTATGGCGCACAAAAAAAGTATTCAAAAGATTCTCGGATCAAGGATTAAAAGACTTAGTGGAGGCTGCTATTGTGCCTAATGGGGAAGGGGTAACGTTGGCATTTCCTCGTGAATGGGAGGCACAGATATATATTACGGCTCCCTATGTTTTGTCGAAAGCCATCCAATTATCTATCCCCGTTACGGTTATCCGACCAGAGATCCGTAGTGTTATTTCCGATGATATTTGGAAGCGTTGGAAGGCTAAAACCACCAATACTCAATTTTTTGATTTTAAAGAGGCGGGACATTTGCTGCCGCTAGAATTTCCTAACCAACTCGCTGACTTAATTTTAACTAAGATTTTATGATGACTACTTTTGATTCCTTTACTAAATGGTGTTTACTGTTCACTTTAGTAATATTTATAAACTGCGACTCCTCCTCTCCTACCCTACCTACACCTGTAGAAGAAGAAGAAATACCAGTTACGCCAACCACGCCTATTCCTTCCATTACCGACCAAGCCTCCATTGCTTTTTATAATGTAGAAAACTTATTCGATACGGTAGATGATCCTTCTAATGCAAGCGATAATGAATTTTTACCTGCTGCATCAAAGGCTTGGACCACGGAACGCTATGAGCATAAATTAGATAATATTGGAAAGGTGATTCAAGGAATCAATTATCCCTGGGTACTCGGACTAGCAGAAGTGGAAAATCGAAAAGTGCTAGAAGACTTAGTCAACTCAGAACGGCTAAGCGACCAATCGTATCAAATTGTACATGAAGATTCTCCCGATCATCGGGGCATTGATGTGGCGTTGCTTTATCAAGCAGATCAGTTTGAAGTAGTAGAATGGTCCACTCATTCTGTTCAAATAGATGATCCGAATATTAATAATTTTACGACTAGAGACATATTGCTGGTAAAAGGAATATTGAAAAATACAACCACTTATCTATTTGTCAATCATTGGCCTTCCCGCTCAGGAGGAACGAGTCAAACAGAATTTAGAAGAATTACGGTAGCAACTCGGCTGAAGGAATTGGTAGCGACGATCCAGGCTGACGATCCATCTGCCCACCTTATTATCATGGGTGATTTTAATGATGAGCCAACCAATAAAAGCCTATCAGAAATATTAGGGGTTCAAACAGATAATAATAATTTGGAAGCTGCCCAATTATACAATTGTACCAGCCTTTTAGACAAGAATGGAGAGGGTTCTTATAATTACCAAGGCAATTGGCAAATGCTTGACCAGATAATTGTCTCTGCTAATTTATTAGACGATAATAATGCCTTACAGGTGGATAATTTCCACGTGTATAAAGCAGAGGATCTACTCTTCACACATCCAGAATATGGGGTATCCCCTGATCGAACCTATGGTGGGGACAATTACTATGGTGGGTATAGCGACCATTTGCCGATTTTTGTGGAGTTAAAATAAAATAAAGGAAGAAGTGAAGATTAAGTAGTGTGACATTATTAATTATTAATTATTTTCCAGACGCTACTGAACACGCCTAATTAGCTAATAATCAGTAATTAATAATCAATCAACTGAAAAGCAAAGTTGTTAACTTATTTTTGTCAGACTACTTACAAAAGTTTTTAAAACTTTTGTAATCTATCCAATTCCTGCAACCAACTTAAACAGCCCCAAAAAGAAAAGCCTTCTCACAAGGAGAAGGCTTATAATATAAAAGCAGTATTTATAAGCACCTTTCTAAGATAGCTGGCATTTGGAAAATGCCTGCTATCCTCTAAAAGGAATTTTTCTTACATCATGCCGCCCATGCCGCCCATACCACCTGGAGGCATGTGTGCGTGAGCTGCTTCAGCTTCTGGCTTATCATTCACTACACACTCGGTAGTTAAGATCATACCTGAAATAGAGGCTGCATTTTCTAAGGCAATTCTAGCTACTTTAGTAGGATCGATTACTCCCACTTTCTTTAAGTTTTCAAACTTATCTGTTCTAGCATTATACCCCATGTCGCCTTTACTTCTAGCTACTCTTTGCAAAACCACTGATCCTTCCACACCTGCATTATCTGCGATGCATCTGATAGGCGCTTCTAAAGATTTCTTGACGATTTGGATACCAATACCCTCATCTTCATTCTCTCCTTTTAAGTTTCTCAAAGATGCTATAGCTCTCACTAAGGCAACGCCTCCTCCTGGTACGATACCTTCTTCAACTGCCGCTCTGGTAGCGTGCAATGCATCATCTACTCTATCTTTCTTTTCTTTCATCTCTACTTCTGTAGCAGCGCCTACATATAGTACAGCTACCCCTCCAGCTAACTTAGCCAATCGCTCTTGTAATTTTTCTTTATCGTAATCAGAAGTAGTCGTTTCTATTTGTTGCTTGATTTGACCAATTCTTGCTTTGATCATTTCACCATCACCTGCCCCATTAACAACGGTTGTGTTGTCTTTATCAACGGTTATTTTCTCACAAGTTCCTAAATGGTCCATCTCCACATTTTCTAGCTTATATCCTTTTTCTTCGGAAATAACCGTACCGCCAGTTAGAATTGCAATGTCTTCTAACATGGCTTTTCTTCTATCACCAAAGCCAGGAGCTTTCACTGCAACTACTTTCAATTGCGCTCTTAGTCTATTCACCACTAATACGCCCAATGCTTGACTTTCGATATCTTCCGCAATGATTAATAAAGAACGACCAGCACCTACTACTTTCTCTAAGATAGGAACGATTTCTTGCATATTAGAAATCTTCTTATCGTAGATTAAGATAGCTGGATTCTCATATTCCGCTACCATGTTCTCCGCATTAGTCACGAAGTAAGGAGACAAGTAACCTCTGTCAAACTGCATACCCAATACTTCTTCTACATAAGTATCTGTTCCTTTTGCTTCCTCTACAGTGATGACCCCATCTTTAGTTACTCGCTTCATAGCATCAGCGATCAACGTACCAATCTCCTCATCATTATTTGCAGAGATAGCTGCAACTTGTTGGATTTTCTTGAAATCATTTCCGATGACCTCAGATTGTCCTTTCAAATGAAGGATAGCCGCTTTGGTTGCCTTATCTATTCCTCTTTTCAAATCCATTGGATTAGCTCCTGCCGCTACATTCTTCAATCCTGCAGTTACCATCGCTTGTGCTAAAACAGTGGCCGTAGTCGTACCGTCACCAGCAGCATCTGCTGTTTTAGAGGCAACTTCTTTTACCATCTGCGCACCCATATTTTCGACTGGGTCTTCTAATTCTATTTCTTTAGCTACGGTTACACCATCCTTCGTAATTTGAGGTGCACCAAAACTTTTTTGGATAACAACATTTCGTCCTTTAGGACCTAGGGTTACTTTTACCGCGTTTGCTAATGCATCTACACCAGCTTTTAATTTTTCACGGGCCTGCCTATTAAAGCTAATTTCTTTAGCCATTTGTTCTATCTTTTAATTGAATAGTTTAAGAAAAATATTTGATTATTGATTATTGGAAATTAAGTTATTCACAAATTCTAAAGGGAATAATTAATTATCAGTAATTAATAATCCTAATCTAAGATAACTAATACGTCATCTTCTCGCATAATCAAGTAATCTGTTCCTTGATAGTTCAATTCTTGTCCTGCGTACTTTCCGTAAAGGATAATATCTCCTTTTTTAACAGTCATTTTGTTGCCATCTTTTCCAGGACCAACTGCAACGATTTCCCCTCTTTGAGGCTTCTCCTTAGCAGTGTCGGGAATGATGATACCTCCAGCGGTTTTTTCTTCTGCTGGAGCTGGCTTAACAACAACTCGGTCACTAATGGGCTTCATCATAATTACTACAATTTAATGTTAAAAAATCATGGAATGGAATAAAATATTGGATTACCAACTACCCTATCTTCCACTCCGTATGTATTCATCACATGAAAAAATTCCGTGATATTTGTTATATAAGGATAGCATTCTTTATGCCAACCGATTTTGAAATGACAATTTTGCAGAAAAGTGTTAAAATTGGCATATTTTAGTATGCAGGATACTCAAAAAACTGCCAGACCTTCCTTTTTTTTACCAAACAGGTCGCAAAAGTAAGTGAAAGGTGGAAAATAATCGTTAAGGAAATGTTAAGAATAGATAGAGATGGTCCATTGATCTATTGTCCTATTGCTCCATTGTTATATTGCTTCATTGATTTCATTCGTGTGATTGGCACTGAAGCAATAGAACCAGTTCCTATTATCAATCAGCTCAGTTTAAAGTGAGCAGATTGAATGAAGGCGTCTGATCTGATCACTCCAAAGTGATCTGATCAGTTCTCAACGGTTTCCATTAATTTTGCCTAAAGTACTTGGAAAGATAGGATAAAATCCCGTCCGATGGCTAACGCCGTCGGATGGGAAGGCTCATCGGACGGCGCAGCCATCCGACGAGTTAAGCGACTGTTTTAGTTATTCTGTCTAACATTGGAGCAATGAAACAATGGAACAATCCCCCCAAA
>CALJIQ010000105.1 GCA_937973995.1 uncultured Saprospiraceae bacterium | reverse complement strand
TGTTTGCAGGAATGGACTTATGAGACAGCCTCTAAAGAACCCTATTACGAGACGGCGAATAGCCGTCGAGTAAAACAGATATTTATTTCATGCCAAAAGGGCAAAAAAAAAGGTAGATTTAATTAAATTAAATCTACCTTTTTTTGCCCTTTTGGGTATTATTGATAATTGGAAATTGTGGCTATTGTACCGAATTTTCAACATCTAGCCACAATAGCATTCCGTATGCTTCCTTAAAATCTCTCAATATTTACTTTTTTTACTTTCACTCTTTTCCCATTGGCATAGACCATTAAATAATACACCCCTTGAGGCACATTCTCTACGGACACTTCAACTGGACCAGGATGGATTTCATCTAAAGCAACTGTTTTCGCTAATTGTCCCATCTGATTGAATAATTGTAAAGAACCAGACTGTCCTACATACTCCTTACCAATAGCTACTTTAAAACTGTTAGCGGCTGGGTTAGGGAAAACTTCTACATCATCAAAAGCAAGATCAGCAGTAGTTAACCTCGTAGTAGAATTATCAAATTTTTCTTCCTCTTCATCAAGACCAGAACCATTAAAAGATATTTCTACTTTATGAAGTTTCTGACAAGATTCTACTGTCGAAATTTCTGTACCGTCGTATAATTTTACCAAGACCATATATTTTCCCTCTTCGGTTACTAAAAATGTCTGCGTTTCACCACAATAGGTACATAGTGCTACTTGGTGCCATTTATCATCAAATAAGAGTACCTGATTCGCATTATCAGGGATGCCACTAAGGGTCACCCTACCATTTCCTGGTGTTACGGTTATTTCGTCACAACTGCCACCACCATTAGCATAGCTAGTAAGAGGGATCATACCTAACAGCAGTAAAGTCAATGTAACAGGTAATCTTTTACCTAAAGAGAGGTATTGGTTAAAAATCAATAAAGAAGTTGTCATAAGTAGGTTAAATTAAGAGTGTTGGTTGCTAAACTTATTAGAAGTAATTATCTGGAGGGAAAAAATAAGGAGGGAATTCCTATTAATGGCGACAAATATAATGCCAATTTAATATGCTTTAGTTGCCCAAATGGTTATTCTCTAACCAAAAAAAAGGGTAGCTTTTATGTAAAAAGCTACCCTACTAAAACTTACTTATTTAGATGATGGGCGAAAGCCCGTCATCTCATCATTTAATGAATGATTATTTTCTCTACTTTAATTCGCTTACCCTCTGTAAATATCATTACATGATATAAACCACTGGTATATTGACCAACTTGTAATTGAACTGGATCCGTTCCAATTTCATCCAACTCAAGCGTTTGAGTCAATTGACCCACCTGATTGAATAATTGAATCGTTCCACTTTGTCCTGTATAAGCACCCATATCAATCGATAATTCATCCAATACTGGATTCGGATAAACCTTGATCGTGTTAGGATCTGCAAAGGTGGTCGAGTTGGTAGTAATCGTACTGAAGGTTTCTTTTGCACGAACGCCTTCTTCCTGATCGGTTAATAAACCGCCTAAGTTGATGATAGATAATTTCTGACAAATTTGATTGTAAGAATCATCATACATTTTCACTAAGACGATATACTCTCCAGCAGGCATATCAAAGGTCATATCAGGACCACAGTTGCTGCATTGTTCTAATTGATTGTACGACTTATCAAAAATCTGGATTTGATTGATGCTAGTAGAGATTTTACTAATAGCAATCGTAGTACCACTTCCAGTAATTTCGATTGGAGAACATTCGTCTTCCACACCGATCAAACATTCTTGAGTAGCCACTGCACCCGTCTCGCCCACAAATCTTTCTTGACAACTAGGAACTCTAGCACAACGCAAGTAACAAGCACCGACTGTATTTTCAACAGTCAACTGATTATCGTCTCCATCGTTATCCGTTACGAATTCCCAAGTAGTCCCTGGTATGCTAGGATCAGCACCGCCAACAAAACCGCCTGCTGCTATGAACGCATCATAGTCTGCACCTGCATTGATGTTGTTCTCCGCACTTAATTGTCCTAAATCTTGACAAGGTGTAAACTCACCAATTGACCGAATCCATACTACTTCTACTGGTTCTCCATTAGAAGAACTTGGATCCGTTACACTTTCAATAATGAGTGTTCCGTCATTACAAGTTGTTTGTGTAATAGACCCTGGATCAATTTCTAGGTTATCACATGGATTGCTCACTGGCGGAGTAGAACTTCCTCCTTCAACTTCACAACCATTAGTGCTGAGCGTAGCATCATAGGCTTTTCTGTCAATCTTAAACTGCACTCTAATCTTAGAAAGAATAGGTACACCGTCGCTTACCGTAAAGGCAAAGATATCTGAACCACCTCTCTTGAACCCTTCTCCAATAGAATTAAATTTAACACCATAGAAAGGACTGGTTGCAGGATTCTCTACATCATACGCAATACCACCATTATAAGTATCCCCCAAATCAATGGCTCTTGATCCGTTAGGAATTTCAAAGACAGCATTTGAAACTGCCTGACGACAATCGTTCGTTATCTTGAAGGTATATCTTGTCCCACCGTTTGCTTTAGCAATGCTAATTAGTTCTATATCACCACAATTCGTAGCAGCTACATCACCACAATCATCAGCAGGTGGCGGAGTGTTGTCCACTACTCCTGCGCAAGTACATCCGTCAGACTGAATCACGTCATTAATGGTAGTAGCATTCCCATCATTACAGCTTGCACCTGGAGTTTTCAATGAAGAACCATCTGCACAAGTTGGCGTAGCAATTGGTGTTCCTGCACAAGAACAACCATCCCTTTGGATTTCATCATTTTCAGTAGTTGGATCGCCATCATTACAAGGCGTACCTTTTGCTTTAGGGAAGCTAGGATCATCATCATCACAGTCATCTGCTGCACATACACCGTCGCCATCTTTATCCCCTCCTTTGCTAGCACAAGGATCAATTACACATTCCCCTCTAGCAGCTACTTCTACACCCGCACAAGCCGCTTCACAAGCATTGCCATACGTTTTACCATCTACCCCACACACAGGATCAAAAAGAGCAATACAAATACATCCTTCTTGACAAGCATCTCCAACACCGTCGCCATCTTCATCTTTCTGATCTGGATTTGCAACATCTATACAATTATCTACATCATCACAAACACCGTCGCCATCTCTATCAAAGCCATTATTTGCACAAGGAACTAGGGTTCCTTCACAAGTACAGCCATCATTTAAAATAACATCATTGATTGTATTAGGATTGCCATCATCACAAGCAGACCCAATAGCTTTCAATGGCGTATCATTAGGACAAAGTGGAATCGGTGTCCCTTCACAAGAACAACCATCCCTTTGGATTTCATCATTTTCTGTACTAGGATCACCATCATTACAAGGTGTTCCTTTATCTTTTAATGGAGAACCATCCGCACAAGTTGGGATCGGTGTTCCTTCACAAGAACAGCCATCTTGTTGGATGCGGTCATTCTCCGTACTTGCGTCTCCGTCATTACAAGCCGTACCTGCTGCTTTTAATGGTGAACCATCTGCGCAAGTAGGTGTAGGTGGAGCAGTTGAACTACAATTACCTGTACTCAAAGTAGCATCATAGCCTCTATTACCGATCTTCACTTGGACTAGAATTTTAGGAAGAACTCTAGCAGCAGCTGGCAAGGTATAAGTAAATACATCCATACCTCCTCTTTTGATACCTTCTCCAATAGCATTGAATTTAATACCTGGGAATGGTATCACAGCTGGGTTTTCAACATTATATTCTACGGCTCCTTTATACGTACTTCCCAAATCAATCGCCTTTGCTCCTGAAGGTACTTCAAAGATGATATTGGAAATAGCTTTACGGCAAGTATTAGTAACCTTGATTTGATAAACCGTCCCAGCACTAGTTTTAGATAAGCTCACCAATTCTATTTCTCCACAACTAAAGGAAGTTTTATCTGTACAAATTCCCGTTACAGGATCTGTATTTTCTACTTCACCTATACAAGTACAACCATCGGCTTGGATTTCATCATTGACGGTATTAGCATTTTTATCATCACATGCAGTACCTGGTGATGCAGGTAAATTTGGATCATTATCATCACAATCATCCTCCGCACAAATACCATCATTATCTCGGTCTGTGCATGGAGTAGCACAAGGCGAACCATCAACGACTCTAACCACATCAACTGGATTAGATAATTCAAAACAGCCTTTTAATTCCAATGCATTATTTCCTGCTACTAGACCTTCTATACCACTTTCGTATGATAATAACCATACTAAACAATTTCCTTCACCCGCATCATCAAAATCAACGTCCGTAAAAGAATTAGGTAACCCTAAAATAATACCTTGTGGGTCCGTAATCACCCATTGAGTATTTGATCCACTATTGCCAGATACACTAATGTCATTTCTGGAAATTCTATCTGCTTCTCCATCACTAACACAAAAAGTAAAAGGACCACCAGTAAGTTTACCCCCTACTGCATTACACGCAGGTACGGTACCTTGACATTGGCAGTTATTATTTACTCTATCCCCTTCTGTATTTGCATCTCCATCATTACAAGCATCGCCAATGTTCGCCTGTAAACCAGCACAATCATATGTTGGAGCACATTCCGTTACATTTACTCGATCCGTAACTTCACAACCACTACAATCTGTTGCAGTTACCGTATAAGTACCTACTTT
>CALJIQ010000104.1 GCA_937973995.1 uncultured Saprospiraceae bacterium | reverse complement strand
CGTAATTATTTTCTTCTACTTTTATCTGAGCACGCTCGATCGATTTAGTTACCATGGAATGCTGGATAACTTCACCCTCTTGATGACCCATTTTGTCCATTAATTTAGCAATACGTTCCGAGTGGAATAGTCGCATAAGTTTATCCTCTAGGGATACATAAAATTGCGAGCTACCGGCGTCTCCTTGACGTCCTGCACGACCACGTAACTGACGATCTACTCGACGAGAATCATGACGCTCTGTGCCGATAATGGCTAAACCTCCAGCATCAAGTACCTCTTTGCTGAGCTTAATATCGGTTCCACGGCCAGCCATATTAGTTGCGATCGTAACAGCGCCACTGTATCCTGCTTGTGTTACGACTTCTGCCTCGCGCTGATGCTGCTTTGCATTTAATACATTGTGCTGGATCTTTCTAAGGTCCAGCATTCTGCTTAGTTTTTCAGATACATCTACTGAGGTTGTACCGACGAGTACCGGTCGACCTTGCGCTGTTAAACGCTCGATATCATCAATTACTGCGTTGTATTTTTCTTTAGCCGTTTTAAAGACCATATCTTCTCGGTCGTCTCGGATGATCGGTCTATTCGTCGGGATAGCAACGACATCGAGTTCATAAATATCCCAGAACTCTTTAGCCTCGGTAAGAGCTGTACCCGTCATACCTGAACGCTTGTAATACATCCGGAAGAAATTCTGTAAGGTTACCGTGGCATAGGTCTGCGTGATTTCTCCGACTTTGACATCTTCCTTTGCCTCTAGAGCCTGATGTAGGCCATCGGAGTATCGTCGACCCTCCATCATACGACCCGTCTGTTCATCTACAATTTTTACCTCTCCATCCATTACAACGTATTCCACCTCTCGTTCGAAGAGGGTGTACGCTTTTAGTAATTGGCTGACCGCATGCAAGCGACGAGATTTTACCGCAAAGTCTTGAGATAAAACCTGCTTGGCTTTTTCGGATTCTGATTGGTCTAATTCTTCATCCGCTTCTATTTCCATCATTTCTAGGGCAATGTCAGGCATCACAAAGAAATTAGGATCAGATTCATTTTTTGATAAAAATTCAACGCCCCGTTCCGATAATTCTACTTGTCTATTTTTTTCATCAATGGTAAATAACAAAGGCTCATCGACCAAGTGCATATTCTTCGACTGCTCTTGCATGTAGTGATTATCTGCATTTTGGAGCATCACTTTTACGCCATCTTCACTCAAGAATTTAATCAAAGGACGACTCTTAGGCAACGCTCGATGCGCTCGCAATAATGCCATTCCTGCATCCCCTTCTTCAAATCCCATATTGCCCTCTTTAAATTTCTTCTTAGCTTCTGCTAAATAACCAGTTGCTAATTGCTTTTGGGCACTTATTAAGCGTTCTACTTTTCCTTTTAACTGCTCATATTCTTGCTCTTCGTCTCCTTTTGGTACGGGTCCAGAAATAATCAATGGCGTTCTAGCATCATCAATTAAAACAGAGTCCACCTCATCAATCATCGTGAAATGGTGTTTGCGTTGCACCATTTCATCCTCTGATCGAACCATATTATCTCTTAGATAATCGAACCCAAACTCATTATTCGTACCATAGGTAATATCACAATTATAGGCAGCTTTACGTCCATCTGAGTGTGGCCGATATTTATCAATGCAATCGACCGTTAGAAATAAAAACTCGAAGATAGGACCTACCCATTCACAATCCCGACGAGCCAAATAATCATTGACGGTAATTACATGAACGCCTTCTCCTGATACGCCATTCAAATAAGCGGGTAAGGTGGCTACTAAGGTTTTACCTTCCCCCGTAGCCATCTCCGCAATTTTCCCTTCATGCAAAACCATCCCACCAATTAACTGCACATCATAGTGGATCATATTCCAGGTAATCTCCCCACCTGCAGCCACCCACGAATTTTGCCAGGTCGCTTGATCTCCTTGGATAGAGATATAAGATTTTTTCGGATTTCCTGCCAAATCTCTATCATGCTCAGTAGCCGTAACCGTAAGTGTTTCGTTTTCAGAAAATCTTCTAGCTGTTTCCTTCACTACGGCAAACGCTTCTGGGAGAATTTCTTTTAGTACATCCTCCAAGTGCTTATCTCGCTCTTTTTTTAGCTCATCTATTTCCTTGAAGATGGATTCTTTTTCGTGCAGATTCACTTCTGTCTTGGCTTGTTCTCGCAAACCATTGATGTCTTCATCAATTCCAGACAAATGCTCTTTGATCTGCGCCCTAAACTCTAAGGTTCTATTTCTCAACTGATCGTTGCTGAAGCCTTGCAGTTTTTCATATTCGGCATTGGTTCGTTCTACACTAGGCAAGTACAATTTCTTGTCCCGATCATACTTCGTACCGAAAAGATTCTTAATAAATTTAAACATCTGTATATTTTAGGAGGGGTCAGGAGTCAGGAGTCAGGAGTCAGGTTGGCTAACTGTAATCACCAGATTTATTTGGTTGATTCTTTTTTTAGAATCTTAATAAATTTGATAGGCACAGCGTAGCATTGCCTGATTCCTGACTCCTGACCCCTGACTCCAAGTTTTTTGCTAAAAACGAGCCGCAAAGATAACAAGTATCTTTCTCTAACGGTTGAAGTAGTATCTTGTTATATAGACAGAGGGCTGCATATTCTATACCAACCGCTAAAATGGTGGGAATATATGACAGAATGACGGGACAAATTGAATTTTGAATTTTGAATGATTGAATTTTGAATGGAATTCATGAATGGGAAAGAACATTCAAAATTCAAAATTTTTCATTCAAAATTAAATCAAGGAGTACTAACCGCAACAGGAATTACCTTGCCATTATGAAATTGATGCCCATTCAGGGCAAACCAACTTAGATAAGTGGCCATTTGTTGACTGCTAAGGGGGGCTTGATAGCCTGGGAAGGCTTCTGCCAGCATTTCCGTTTGTACAGCACCTAATGCCAGACAGTTTACTTTGATATTTTCCTCTTTTAATTCTTCTGCCAAACATTCTGTTATATTGATAACGGCTGCCTTACTGGCACTATAGGCGCTTAGTCCAGGGAATTTGCTGCTGCCCTGTACCCCTCCCATACTGCTGATGTTTAAAATATGTGCTCCTTCTTTCGCTTTTAGTTTTGGTAAAATGGCATTTACTAGTCGTACTAAGCCAAAGACATTTACTTCAAAAATGGTTTTCCAGTCCGTATCCTTCAATTGATCGAAGGGCTTATTAATCAGCAAACCTGCATTATTAATTAATACATCAACGGAATCAATTCCTGATAAGGCAGAATACAGATAAACTTCATCGAAATTGGTCAGATCAAGTGGGAGAGATTGAATATTTTTTAAATGATTCTCTTTAGCGAATTGTTCAATGCGACTAGTGTCTCTTGAAACGGCAATGACGGTATTATCAGTGTCTTTTGCTAACAGCTTTACGGTATCAAACCCAATACCTCTACTTGTCCCTGTGATTAATATGGTCATTGAATTTTATTTTTTATTTTAAAAAAGGAAAGGGTAGGCGACGAACAACCAAAAAAAATAGGTAAACGGTAAAAGACTACTTATGTACGTCACAATAAAATTCCATTGAATTTATTTTCATAGCCCTTGACCATGCTTAGTATTTCATATTATAGAAAATTGGCATTTAATTTGAACTAGAAACTTGTACAAATAGACACATCAACAAACTTCCTTCAAAGAGTAATCTAGACTCAATATTGCTCACATGCATACCGACAAATCACACCCTGTTTTAATTTAGCTTTATAGACTTTGAATCTAATTACCCTGATTATCGACAGGTATTCCTGTCGCCAAATCTTAAGATAGTGAGAATTTAACTATGCTAGTAGTAGGTAGTTTATCTGCTACTGAGTTTTTATTAACATACTGAGAAAACTTTCGATCCCGAAGGTCCCCCCTTCGGGATTTTTTTTGAACTATGATTTGAGATTTTGTAACACAAAAACTACTTCATAACCTTCCCCTCAAACCCCAACACAGCTCTCATTTTTTCATAGATAGCTGTATTTTCATAAATCCCACTAAAATTTTCTGCTCCTGGTCCAAATGCAAATACAGGAACCATAGTGGCTGTATGATAAGTACTGGTAAAGGCACCAGCAATACTATCCATTCTAGATTGAGGGTTGATAGCGAATCCACCTGTTTCATGATCTGCCGTGACGATAATAAGCGTTTCTTTATCCTTTTTAGCAAATTTTAAAATCTTCCCAATTGTCTCGTTGAAATTAATCATTTCGGTAACGATATAATCCGTATCATTAGCATGTCCTCCCCAATCTATTTGAGAACCTTCTATCATTAGGAAAAATCCGTTCTCACTTTTATTTTTTAAAAAATTAGCTGCCTTTTGACTAGCCTCTACTAAATAATCTCTACCTGATAAGACAGGAAGGGGGGCATCATTGGCTGTGAAATAAGCCACTTTGGAAGCTCTTGAGAAATTAAAATCAGATAACTCCATTTGGGTATGATCGGAGACCGTATATCCTTTTCCTTGTAAGGTAGGAATGAGGCTTTGTTCATCTCTTCGCTGTCCATCAAAGTGCTTTTTACCGCCCCCAATGAATAGATCAATATCTGTTTGTAGAAAGTCTTTAGCAATCGCATCATACATTTTCCGACTTGGTTGATGGGCAATAAAAGAAGCAGGAGTGGCATGGACGATGGTAGAAGTAGCAATCAAGCCCGTTTTCAATCCTCTTTCTTCTGCTTCTTCTAAAATAGTTTTTATAGGGATGGTATCTGGATTAACGCCAATTGCTCCATTATATGTTTTTACCCCACAGGCGAAAGCGGTCGCACTTGCTGCTGAATCGGTAATCAAATTATCAAAGGCATACGTTTTTTGTAAGCCCACCACAGGAAATTCTTCTAGATGCAATTTATTCTTGTTAGCATACATGCCCGCAGTAATTTGAGATAATCCCATCCCATCCCCTATCATCAAAATAATATTCTTGGGCTGCTTAGGTAGGTTAATTCTGCTAATTGCTTGTCCCATGGGTTGTGGGGTCAAAGTGTTGATCTTTTGATTCGTCTCACAAGCAATCAGCAATAAAAAACTGGCTAAAAATAAAAGCTGTTTGAACATAGTTAATTTTATAAAAGGCTTGGCATTATAGCTTTGTGGAATTTGCCAAAACGCCATAAAGCCAACATGCCACAACGCCAATTTCACCTAACCAACAAATACCGTTTGCCCGGCATTGTTTTTAATAAACCTTTAAATTCGAGGTTTAATAAAAGGGAAGCTAATTGGCTATTATTTATTTGGGTTTCATAGACTAATTGGTCTATTCCCATTTCGTTTTTTTCTTGGAGTATCCCTACTATAGACTGTTCTTCCGCTGATAAGTCATGGAACAAATTTAATTGTGTTTCTTTTTGGTCATTGGATTCCTCCCAACGCATGATGTATCCAATGTCTTTGGCACTTTCAATCAAAGCAGCTTTATGGGTTTTGATAAGATGGTTACAGCCTTGTAAATGGGCATCATTGGTGCGACCAGGAAATGCGAAAACGTCTTTGTTATAATCATTGGCACAAAAAGCAGTTATCATGGACCCTCCTCTTTGCGCAGTTTCTACTACCACGACTGCATCACACATCCCTGCCACAATCTTATTGCGCATGGGAAAATGGTCTCTATCTGGCAGGGTATCACTGGTGAATTGAGTCAATAAGCCTCCGTTTTCGAGCATTTGATAGGCTATTTGCCGATGCTGGGCTGGATAAATTTTTTTTAGCCCATGCCCCAATACTCCAACTGTTTCTATCTCTTTCTCTACGCATTTTTTATGAGCAGTGACATCAATTCCATAAGCGAGTCCACTAACCACCAATACGCCATAGTTTTTTAAATCTGATATTAATTGTTCACAAAGCACAACCCCTAGCGTAGAAGGTTTCCTGGTACCTACAACCGATACAATTCTTGGATGATTTAGATCAGCTGAACCTTTATAATATAACAGCAAAGGAGCATCCACTAAGGATTTTAATCTATCGGGATAAGTATCATCTAAATAGAATAGCGGTTGAATATCTTGATGTTCTAAAAATTCCAATTCTCGTTCTGCTGCTTCAAAGTAGTCTTTTTGTAAAATTGCTGTCGCAATTCCCTCTCCGATACCTGGTATTCTTAACAACTCTTTTTTGCGAGCTTCAAATACGGCTTCTATACTACCACAATAACTAATTAAGTTTCTCGCAGTAATGGGACCTACTTTGGGAATAAGGGTCAAAGCAATTTTGTGTAACCAGTTGCTCATAGCTTATGTTTAGATGGTAGAAGGCTTTGTGGCATTATGGCGTTTTGGCATGGTGACCTTAAAACGATAATGCCATAATACCTATCCTAACAAAAGTACAATTAAGTGAAGAAAAATAAATAACTTAGACGACTATACTTGTCTTTTCTACTTTTAAGAATACTTCAAAAATCCTTACTTAGCTAAGCTATATGCAGTTTTGAAGCATCCTTACAAGAAAAAATTACTATCTATAATGGTCGATCTTATTAAATTTACATCACTAATCATTGGCTTATTTTTTTCATTCTAATTGGAAAGGTTATAATTTTGAAAATATTATTAGTGGTTGAACATCGCTATCAATTACTTCTGTCCGCTACCA
>CALJIQ010000103.1 GCA_937973995.1 uncultured Saprospiraceae bacterium | reverse complement strand
AAATACCTTAATGCTCAAGTTGTTTTTTGATGCTGAAATTCTAGTTTTTCTCAATAATAGTATGATTTTGGGCACAATATCTATTATTTTTTTCATTATCAGTAACTTATACTTGTTTTTTTTCCTTTCTAAGTTACAGATTACGCTAATAAAGACGAGATTTTTTTTAAGGAAGTCACTTTTTAGGGGGCTTCCTCATTTGTTCTCTACTTTTAGCCCACAGAATATAATTTTATCACCATCAGAGATTGGTAGCAAAATGGAGATTTGGTGCAACAAGTACGTCACTCATATAATCGAAAAAAGACTTATGAGATAGCCTCAATAACTCTCTATACCCCTAATTTCTCCTCCTCCCACCAATCAATTCTTGCTGAAATTTTTCTAATTGTTCCCATTTATCAGCAACCGCTAATTCCGCTTGTTCCGGCCATGTAGAAGGATCATGTAAATTGAGTTGAGCACCACTAGCCGCTAGGATGCGCTTCAATTCGCCGATGCCTGTTCTGGAGAGTTGCTTCCAGGTGAAGATACCTGAATTATTAAGGAGGACTTCTATTTTTCCTCCAATTCCCTCAACGATCTTTAGATCATCAGGTGGGTCCGAGATAACAGTTTTACCGTTTTTGTACAAACGAGTGGTTTGGGTAGAACTAGTACTTTTGGTTTGAGGAGTAGCTAAATATTTTTCTACTTCCTTTATTCGTTTTTCTAAAAGGACTTTTTCTTCTAATACCGTTTTTTTGTCGGCTCTTAACTGTGCCAGTTCAGCGGACAATTCCACATTTGTACGGTCTGTTTTCGATTTGTTTTCCTTGAGTTGATTAGAGGTGTTTTCTAGGTGTTCATACTTATCTCGCAGTAATTGAAATTGGGATTTCACGGTGAGATAGTCTTTATGAAAACCATCGTATTTTTTCTGTAGATTTAGGTAAGCGGTATTCAGGTTTTTATTGTTACTATCCAAAGCCATATTCACGGATTTCAATTCAGAATAGGCTTTTAACTGGGCTTGCGCTTTTAATAATTCTTCTCCTTGAGATTTAATCGTCTGTTTTAGGTGTTGGAGATCTCCCTGATGCTCCGATTTAATACTTTGTATTTTAGATAATTGGGGTTTGAGGGTTTCTAGTTCTTGCTTTGCAAGCGTAAGCTGTTCTTGTACTTGTTTTTGGGTGATGGATAATTCTATATTTTTTTCTTTCAAACGATCGTTGTCTAGTTGCATCTCCTTAAGCATTCGCTCGATTTGATTGAGCGCGCCTCTTTTTTCTGCCTGATCATTTTCTGAAGTAAGAATAGAACTTTGTAAAGCCTCTACCTCCGCTACTGCTGTTTGGTATTTTGTTGTTACCAAAGCTAGCTTATCTGTAAGTTCTTTATTAGTGGACCGATACGTTCCCACTTGTTGCTCTGTCTGCTTCACCTGTTGGGTCAATTGATTTTTTAGTTTTAGCAGATCTCCGTACTTAGCTTCACTAGCAATGAGTTTGGATTGTAGTTGCGAAGTTTCTAAGGTATTGAGTTCGACTATATGTTGCTGCTGACTTTTTTCTTCTAAGGTTTGAAAATTATTAGAAAGCGTTGTGTGGGCATTTCTTAATTGGTTATAATCATTCTGCAAACCGGCATAAGCGGATTGGAGGGTATCATGCTCTTGTTGTAGAGCAGTTTGCTTTCTTTCTAATTCCTTTTGGAGCGCAGGTTTTTCTATTACCTTAATCTGTTTTTTAGGCTTAGCCGCTAGTGAAATATTCAGTTTGTTGATTTCCGCATCTTTATTATTAATAACGGACTTTAACTGATTGATTTCTTGTTGAAGCAGTTTGCTGGAGTCGTCATTGACGGTTCTCGGAGTTCCTTCTTCTATATTTTCTAGTTCCGCTTCTAGTTGGTCAATCTTGGCTAAAGAATCATTGTATCGTTGTTCGGTGGCTTCTAGATTTTTTTCTAAGGACTCATAACTGTCCAATAGTGTTTGTCGTTCTTCATTCGCTTGCTCAAATTGAGTAGTAGCGGCTTGATACTTAGATTGAACCGAGTCGTGGTAAGATTTTAAGCCATTATGTTTGGTTACTAACTCCTCCAAGCTGGTCTTTAAAGAAGTCTTCTCTGCGGTCAGGTGTTCTTTTTCGTTGTTCAATAAATTAATCTGAGGTCGCAGTTTCTTTATCATCGATTCCTTATCCTCTAATAAATCTTTGTACCTTCTTCCATATCCAAAATAATATAGGGCAGAGGCTAACAAGAAAGTGCCTAACCATAATAACCAAAACATTAAACTGCTTCCCCAAAAGGAATTGGTAGTTTCAATAGCTTGTAAAAACATGTTGAACGGGTTGCGAATTGCGAGTTTCGGGTTGCCTATTCACGGGCAACCCGAAATCCTCCATCCGATTTATTCAAGTATAATTTCAATACGTCGGTTCTGCCGACGACCTTCTTCGGTTTTATTACTGGCAATGGGGTTGGCTTCTCCATCAGAGGTGGTTTCAATATCACTTTTGGCTACCCCTCTTTCCATTAAATGATCTCGCACTTTCTTTGCCCTTCGGAGTCCTACTTGAAAATTTTTCTCTTTCTCTCCTTGGGAGTCGGTATGTCCGCGTATAACTACCCTCTTTTCTTCTGATAAGACTCGTTCTGATAATTGATCTAAAAATTCTGTTAGCTCAGCAGGTAGTCTCGTCTGATTGTAAGGGAAATACTTTACAAAGTAATCCGTACCATAAATATCCGAATCTGTAGCTGCTGCGATGGGGGATTTATTGATATTGGGTACCTCTTCTTCTTCTTCTTCTTCTTGAATGGGAGCCGATTCTTCGGTTGGTTCAGGGACATCTGCTGACGCTTCCACTATCGCAGTGTCCTCGGCAGATGCCGCTACCCACTCATACTGAATAGCCTCTACTAGACTATCCTCAGCAATCGTTTCAGCGGGAAGAACAGCGGAGAATATTTGTATTTGATTTTCAGGAAAGTCATCTAGTAGTCGCTTTTTCACCTCAGAGGCCCGTGCTAGGCCTAGGTCATAGGTTGCGTTTTCAGTAGCTTCCTCTAAATAATAATGACCTGTTATCGCTAACACCTTAGTATCCTCTTTTTGACTAGTTATAACTTCTTGGAGTTCATTAAATCCACCGTCTAGTGGTATTTTATGGGAAGACCAGCGAAAGTATAGCGGCTTTGCCTGCGTTGAATTGGGTATAGTTGTTGCGTTGATATTAGTACCTCCCCAACAAGCGTTTTGGATTTTACAGACATAGTAATACCAAGAAAATAAAGTCCAAAGCGTTAATAGTATGATGAATAGGATTCTCATCTTGTTATGCCCCCTGTAAAGACTTCGTGCTAATTTAAAAGTAGCTGTTCTTAACTGTCTTCTTACTAATAAGACAATTAAAGAAGACTGAAAAATAGCATGGCTAAAAGGGAATTTGTGTTTTTAGTTTTCTCAAAAAAAAATGCACCCTCAAAAATACAAATAGTGCTTGAATTTATAGCATATTCCCCTGATTTTGTTAAGGATAGCGTAATATTGAGGATAATATGGATATAATGTTATTAAAATTGATTTTTTGGAGCGCATTACTCCTGGTGTTTTACACCTTTATTGGTTATGGGTTATTAATTTGGTTATTAAATAGATTTAGGGGATATGAGAAAAAGGAGCAGGTAAAGGATTTTGAACCACCTGTTACCTTTGTCATTCCTGCCTATAATGAGGAACGTTGGATTATTGATAAAGTCCAAAATTCAGTCCAATTAGACTATCCATCTGATAAAATTAATTTTTTGGTCGTTTCGGATGGTTCCAATGATCGCACCAAGGAATTAGTAGATCATTTCGAAGCGCCCGCTGGCATACAGTTAAGGCATTTTCACGAGTCTGCTCGTCGAGGAAAAATTACGGCAGTAGAGCGTATCATGCCATTTATTGATACGCCCATCGCTATTTTTACGGATGCAAATACCATGTTAAATAAGTCGGCAGTGAAGAACATGGTGCAGCACTTTGCTGATCCAAAAATTGGCGTAGTGGCAGGAGAAAAACGGATTAGTAGTGAAGAATCTGGAGCTGCTGCGGAAGTAGGGGAAGGATTCTACTGGAAATACGAGTCCTTTTTAAAGAACATGGATTACCAGTTTTATAGTGTGATTGGTGCCGCAGGCGAATTGTTTGCCATCCGTACCGAATTATTTGAACCCATCCCAAAAGATAGCATCATAGAGGATTTCTATATGACGATGAATATCGCTTCTAAAGGCTATCGAATTGCTTATGCGCCGGATGCTTATGCAATGGAAGGGGGATCGGCATCTGTCAAAGAAGAATTGAAACGCAAGATACGGATCGCAGCAGGTGGCTTTCAATCCGTCTATCGCTTGGCTCGTTTAATGAATCCTTTTAAGTATGGAAGGCTTGCTTTTCAGTTTTTATCAAGGCGGGTATTCCGTTGGGTCTTAGTCCCTATTTTATTACCTATTATTTTATTAACGAATGCAATCTTAGCGTGGAAGGGTATCCAGTTCTATCAACTATTACTTGCCTTACAAGTTTTATTTTATTTCTTTGCAGGTATTGGATATTTATTTGAAAAAAGAAAACTTAGATTCAAGATATTGTTCATTCCTTATTACTTTTGTGTGATGCACTATGCCGTTTACAAAGGCTTTGCTCGGTTTTTAAAAGGCAATCAATCTGTGCTTTGGGAGCGGGCTAAGCGGGCCTGAGTGCAGCAGTTAGAAGTTGGTTTTAGGATGCTAGTCTTGTCAAACTATTAGCATCAAGTCCTTTGCATTAAAAAGAAAATGTCAATTAATATGATTTTGAAGGGCAGCGCCCTGGAAATATAAAGCATTATAATTTGTGTGCATCAGGTAGATTTTCAAAATTTGGCATATCTCGCTCAAAATGGCTTTTTAGAGTAGACTCAACAGTTAAACAAATAAACGATTCAAGCATTTTCGGTAATTTATCCCGTCCGCAGTATAGCTTCCAAAGATTGCTTTTAAAAAAAGGTCCCCGATAAAATGAGAAAACCTATATTATTTTGTGTTTTGGGTATTTCCCTCTTTTTGAGTTGTAAAAAAGTAAATCAATTTGACTTACAAGGAAAATGGAAAGCCGTAGAAGTATTAGAACAAGGCACTCCGCTAACCGTAGATGTGCAAACAATCAAGATGCACTTTTCTCCAACCCATTACGAATATGCTAGTACGCTGAAATACCAAGAAGCTGGGCATTACCGCATACAATCCAACCTACTCTTTACTAAAGATACGACTAAGAGCGATGCGCTCGAAAAAGCAGTTGAAATTGCTAAAGTCGATAAAGATTCTCTGTTTCTAAGAA
>CALJIQ010000102.1 GCA_937973995.1 uncultured Saprospiraceae bacterium | reverse complement strand
CTCGACAATACAATCTGGCACTTTCCAAAGATATAGATTCAACCATTGCTATTTTAAAATATGCGGGCTTTGATTTGGTGATTTTGGAGACTTCGGGGATTGGTCAATCGGATAGTGAAATAGTTGACCACGCAGATGTATCGGTGTATGTCATGACTCCAGAATTTGGGGCAGCCTCACAATTAGAGAAAATTGATATGCTGGATTTTGCGGATATGATTGTCCTCAATAAATTTGATAAAAGAGGTGCCTTAGATGCCTTGAACGCAGTCAAAAAACAATACCAACGGAATCATGAATTATGGGAAGAAAAATTAGAAACCATGCCTGTTTTTGGTTCGATTGCCTCCCAATTCAATGACCCTGGCGTAAATACTTTTTTTAATGCGCTGACAAAAAAAATATTCCCAAACGAAGAAGCAAATCTTACTACGGGTAGTAGTGAAAAGCAATATATCATTCCGCCTTCAAGGGTTCGATATTTATCCGAAATTACCGAAACCATTCACCGCTATGATGAAGCCGTAGAATATCAGTCAGTCATCGCTAGTAATTTATACGCCCTTGAAAAAACAATGGCATTGGTCAGAGATACCAAAGGGATGACGGATCTAAAAGAAGAACTCACTCAGGCTTTGTCATCCGAAAACAAAGCCATTCTAGATAATTGGGAAACTAAAAAAGCAAGTTATCAAGGGGAGCATTTTACCTATAAAGTAAGAGACAAGGAATTCAAAGTAGAAAATTATACCCAGACTCTTTCTCAAAATAAAATTCCCAAAATAACTCTTCCAAGATATCGCGATTGGGGAGATATTTTAAAATGGAATAAACAAGAAAATGTACCTGGTGAATTTCCCTTTACCGCAGGGGTGTTTCCATTCAAAAGAAAAGGGGAAGACCCTACTCGGATGTTTGCAGGGGAGGGCGGTCCTGAGCGGACCAATAAGCGATTTCATTATCTCTCACAAGGGATGCCAGCCAAGCGATTATCCACTGCTTTTGACTCTGTAACCCTCTATGGAAATGATCCAGACCATCGCCCAGATATTTATGGTAAGGTAGGTAACTCAGGGGTGAATATTAGTTCTTTAAATGATGCGAAGAAACTGTATTCTGGATTTGATTTATGCAATCCCAAAACCTCCGTTTCGATGACCATCAACGGTCCTGCCGCTACGATTTGTGCCTTCTTTATGAATGCCGCTGTTGACCAACAATGTGAGCTATACATCAAGGAAAATAAACTAGAACACCTAGTAGAAGCAAAGCTAAAAGAGGTATATGATGATAAAGGAATAGAACGACCTCAATATCACGGCGAACTACCAGAAGGGAATGATGGTTTAGGTTTAATGCTGTTAGGATTAACAGGCGACCAAGTTTTAGATGCTGCTACTTACGAAGAACTAAAAGGTAAAGCCCTCAAAGCCGTCAGAGGAACTGTTCAGGCAGATATATTGAAAGAAGACCAAGCTCAAAATACTTGCATATTTTCCACAGAGTTTTCTCTTAAATTAATGGGAGATATGCAGCAGTATTTCATTGACGAAGGCGTTCGGAATTTCTATTCCGTTTCTATCTCTGGATACCATATTGCAGAAGCGGGTGCAAACCCTATTTCCCAATTGGCGTTTACTTTATCCAATGGGTTTACCTTTGTAGAATATTACTTGTCTAGGGGAATGAACATTGATGACTTTGCCCCCAATTTATCCTTCTTCTTTTCTAATGGCGTTGACCCGGAATATGCAGTAATCGGTAGAGTAGCAAGAAGAATTTGGTCCAAGGCCATGAAGCATAAATATGGGGCGAATGCCCGTTCTCAAAAATTGAAATATCATATCCAAACGTCGGGTCGTTCTTTGCACGCCCAAGAGATTGATTTTAATGATATTAGAACTACCTTGCAAGCCTTGTATGCGATTTATGATAATTGCAATTCGCTGCATACCAATGCTTATGATGAAGCCATCACCACGCCCACGGAAGAAAGTGTACGACGAGCTGTAGCCATCCAAATGATTATCAATCACGAATTGGGTTTAGCAAAAAACGAGAATCCGCTACAAGGGGCATTTATCATAGAAGAGTTAACCGATTTAGTAGAGGAAGCGGTACTAGTCGAGTTTGATAGAATAACAGAAAGAGGCGGCGTACTAGGGGCAATGGAAACCATGTACCAAAGAGGGAAAATTCAAGAGGAGTCTCTTTATTATGAGACCTTGAAACATACGGGTGAATATCCGATCATTGGAGTGAATACCTTTTTATCTTCTAAAGGTTCGCCTACGATCATGCCGAAGGAAGTCATTCGAGCCACAAAAGAGGAAAAAGAAAAACAGATTATCAATTTAGAGGCATTGCATCAGGCAAATGAAGTTACTGCTAAAGCTAGTTTAGAAACTTTGCAAAAAGCGGCTTTGGAGAATGAAAATGTCTTTGCGCAATTAATGGAGACGGTGAAGTATTGTTCGCTTGGACAAGTGACGACTGCTTTATTTAGTGTGGGTGGGCAATATCGTAGAAGTATGTAAACACATTTTAAATCGCCGCCTTTCGGCGGCGGGACTAAGGTGTTTGGGGGCAGAAATGTTCCAGTTTGCCGCAGCAAACTGGAACATTTCTACCCCCAAAGACCCTATTCCGTCACGTAGCGTAGCGAAGTGCCGGGCTTTACGAAAAAGTGTACGGTAGAAAAGAAAACAATACTATCAGAATAAAGAAAACTATTTTTTGACTATTATTAAATTCAAACACTCATGTCAAAATACTACATTATTGTATTAGCCAATCTAATCACGATTGGACTCTTTGGTCAATTCAACAAAGAAAAAAACAAGATTATTTCTAGCATTGATGCTAAACAAGAAGACTACTTTTCGGTAGCCATGCAAATTTGGAATTTTGCAGAAGTCGGATACCAAGAAGAAAAAAGCTCTGCTTTATTACAAGCAGAACTAACCAAAAAAGGATTCAAAATAGAAAAAGGAGTGGTAGAAATTCCGACCGCTTTTATTGCGACTTACGGATCGGGAAAACCTGTCATTGCCATCTTAGGAGAGTTTGATGCCTTACCAGGAGTTTCTCAAACCGCCTCTCCGTTTCGGGAAAAAAGAGAGGATGTTGCTGCGGGTCATGCCTGTGGGCATCATTTATTTGGAGCAGGATCAATGGCAGCGGCAGTCGAGGTAAAAGAGTGGATGCAGGACAATAAGATAAAAGGAACTTTACGATTTTATGGTACGCCTGCGGAAGAAGGCGGTGCTGGAAAAGTCTATATGGTAAGAGGTGGATTATTTGATGATGTGGATGCGGTATTGCATTGGCATGCAGGTAGTCGAAACTCCGCTAGTGCTCGGTCTTCTTTGTCTAATAAATCTGCTAAATTTAGATTTCATGGTATTGCTTCCCACGCAGCAGGTTCTCCGTGGAATGGGCGATCCGCCTTAGATGGAGTAGAGGCCATGAACATGATGGTCAATATGATGCGGGAACATATTTCTCCTGAATCTAGAATCCATTATGTGATTACTAGTGGAGGAGAAGCTCCGAATGTAGTGCCTGAGTTTGCAGAAGTATTTTACTATTGTCGTCATCCAGAAATGAAGATGGTTAAACAAAATTTTGAATGGTTGGTGGAAATTGCAGAAGCGGCGGCAAAAGGAACGAAAACCAAATTGGAATATGAAGTGATACATGGCTTATACAATGTCCTCCCCAACGAGACACTTTCCAGAGTAATGTATGAAAATCTATCCACCCTAGGAGGTATTGATTATACCGCAGAGGAAACGGCTTATGCCAATAAAATTATTGAAAGCTTTGAATTTGCTGATAATGTGTCTTTGAATCTTGCCAAAAACGTTGCTCCTTTTAAAGTAGTTCGCAGAGGTGCAGGTGGTTCTACGGATGTAGGAGATGTGAGTTGGGCAGTACCCACGGCTGGCTTAGTAACGGCTACTTGGGTACCTGGTACTTCGGCGCACAGTTGGCAGGCAGTCGCAGCGGGGGGAACGACCATTGGTAAAAAAGGAATGATTTTAGCGGCTAAATCCATAGCTTTATCTGCGATAGATTTATACAGAGATCAATCGATTATGACGAAAGCGAAAGCAGAACTGGATCAACTAAAAGGAAAAGATTTTAAATACGAGTCTTTATTAGGGGATCGGGAACCGCCTTTGGATTATCGGAAGTAGATTATTTAACCACATAAGTTCACATTAGTAGAGTCACATTAGGCACATAAGTAATTTAGGATCTATTAGAAACTTATGTGTCTTATGTGAAAAATCTTATGTGAACTAATGTGGTTAACATACACCTAACTGGGATGAATGATTTTTTCAAAGACCTACTAGTAATAGAATTAGCAAGTGTCTTAGCAGGTCCAGCCGTAGGAATGTTTTTTGCCGAACTAGGAGCCAAGGTGATAAAGGTAGAAAACAAAAGAACGAATGGTGATGTGACTAGGAGTTGGAAATTAACAAAGGAAGATGCTTCCAAAGCGACCTCCGCTTATTATTACAGCGTTAATTGGAATAAGGAAGCGCATTTGATGAACCTAAAGGAAGAGACAGATCAACAACAAGTACTTTCTTGGATACAAGAGGCAGACATCGTCATTAGTAATTATAAAGCAGGATCGGCGAAGAAAATAGGCATGGATTATGAGAGCCTTCGTTCTTTAAATCCTCAGTTGATTTATGCCAGCATTACCTCCTATGGAGAGGACGATGAAAGACCAGGATTTGATGCGATGATCCAAGCAGAAACGGGTTGGATTTATATGAATGGGGAACCCAATGGGAATCCAGTTAAAATGCCAGTTGCCTTGATGGATATTTTAGCCGCGCACCAATTGAAAGAAGGCGTATTAGTGGCATTGCTAAAGCGTTATCAAACCGGCGAAGGAAGCAAAGTAACGGTGTCTCTTTTTGATACGGGCGTATCGGCTTTAGCAAATCAAGCATCAAATTGGTTAAACGAGGGCGTGATACCACAACGGAAAGGAAGTCAACATCCGAATATCGCTCCTTATGGAGATATTTTTTATTCTAAGGATGGCAAAGCCATTTTGCTATCCACGGGTACAGAAAAACAATACCAATCCCTTTGTAAATGCTTGGGTTTAGAAATATTACTCCAAGATCAGCGTTTTCAAACTAATGCCTTACGGCTTCAATATCGTTCGGAATTGATTGAACAATTGGCAAAGGGCTTTCAACAATTTGCCGCTTCTAAAATTTTTGAATTATTCGAGCAGTGGCAAGTTCCTGCTGCCCCCATTAATAATTTACAAGAAGTATTTGCGATACCCGCTGCACAAGATTTAATTTTGGAAGAACAGTTGGAAGGTGGTAAAGTTAGTAAATGTGTTAGAACAGTTGTTTTTGATTTGTCGTGATTGTACTGTCGGTTAGTATATTACAAAAGTTTCAAAAACTTTTGTAATCTCTACCTTAAATGACTAATGACTAATGACCAATGACCAAACAAATTATTAAAATATGTATTCAAATATTGCCATCCAAAGAGAGATTTACGGGTCAGGAGAACACCAAATGGTGCGACAAGCCTTGATTGATTTTTTAAACCAAGAGGCCATTCCATACCAAGAAGAGTGGGAACAACAAAAATGTGCACCCAAATCTTTCTGGCAAAAAATGGGAGAACAAGGGTTTTTATGTATGGACATTCCCGAACAATATGGCGGTAGTGGATTTGATTTTTCTTTTAATGCCATGATTTTGGAAGAGTCCAGAAGGCTTGGGATAGATTTTGGACAAGCAGTACATTCGGATATTGTAGCGCCTTATATTTTGAGATATGGTTCAGAGGAACAAAAACAACAGTATTTACCAAAGATGGTTACGGGTGAATTGGTGGGAAGTATCGGGATGACCGAACCAAGTGTAGGTTCTGATTTAAAAGCATTAAAGACCGTAGCAGAAGATAAAGGGGATTATTATTTGGTCAATGGGTCGAAGACTTTTATTACCAATGGCTATGTTTGTGATTTTGTTTGCTGTGCGGTACGTACGCATAAAGGAACGCCCCAAGAAGGGATTAGTTTATTGTTAATTGATAAAGAATTAGCTGGCTTTACGACAGGGCAACCCTTTGAAAAAATAGGCATTAAATACCAAGATACCTGCGAGTTATTTTTTGAAGATGTCAAAGTGCCTAAATCAAAATTATTAGGGGAAGAAGGAATGGGCTTTAAATATATGATGTCCGATTTGCCTAGAGAACGGGTAGGGATTGCTATTGAAAGTTTGGGTTCTGCCTTAGGGGTTTTAGAAAAGACCCTTGAATATGTGACCGAACGAAAAGCTTTTGGACAGGCGATTGCGGATTTTCAAAACACGCAATTTAAATTAGCCGATTGTGCAGCAGAAGTACAAGTCTATCAAGCCTTCTTGGATAGATGTACGGAGTTGCAAGTTCAGCATAAACTGACTACCGAACAGGCGTCTATCGCAAAATTAAAAGCCACAGAAATGCATGGCAAAATAGTGGATGAATGTTTACAGTTATTCGGTGGCTATGGCTTTATTTGTGAATATGAAGTAGCGAGGGCATACGCAGGGGCAAGGGTGGCACGGATATATGGTGGCACTAGCGAGATTATGAAATTGATTATTTCCAGAGGCTTATTTAAGGATTTCTATCGGGCTAAACAACAGGCTAAGCGGATGGCTGCGGCTACTCATTAGTATACTGTTAATGGGATAAAATACCAAAAATGAATTTGACTAATTGACAATTTAATATCTCCTCGAAAAATAACCCTCCCCTAACCCCTCCCTTAAAATGGAGGGGAATACCTTCTCGAAAAATGAATACTTTTTCGAGGGGTACTCCCCCTCTAGCAAGAGGGGGTTGGGGGGAGTTCACTTATTGCGGAGGTTCAGTATCTTTCAAATTGGTTGAATTTTAAATGCTGCATATGCTCCTTAAGAGAAAGGAAAAGGATACAGTTACTCCTCTTTTATGATATAATCCTTAACCCTACAAAACATAAAAAAGTCATAAAAAGTCAGCGTCCTTCAGCGTCGAAAAAATACACCCAATTCAAAACCAACAACAATCACAACATGTCATACAAAACCATAGAATTTTCAAAAGAAGGACGATTAGCAATTATCAAACTAAATCGTCCAGATCGGCTAAATGCCATTAACGAAGATATGCTGGTGGACTTAAAAGAAGCCATCCAACTGGTGTCCAATGATGCTACAATTGGAGGTCTGCTACTCACAGGAAATGGCAGAGGCTTTTGTGCAGGAGCAGATATTGGCAAGATCAATCGAGAAAAAGACGCTACCAGTTTAGCGGCGCAAGGAGAAACTTCTTACCAAGGGATGATCCATTATTTCAATCCCATTATCCAGATGCTACACGATATGGAGAAGCCGATTATAGCGGCAGTGAATGGAGTGGCAGCAGGCTATGGTACTTCTCTAGCACTGGTTTGTGATATGGTATATGCAGCGGATTCGGCCAATTTTATTCAAGTATTTGTTCCCAAACTAGGGATAGTTCCCGATGGTGGGGCTACTTGGTTATTACCCAGATTAGTGGGAATGGCCAAAGCGAAAGGGATGATTTTGACAGGTAAAAAAATTAAAGCCCAACAAGCGGCAGATTGGGGGATGATTTGGGAATGTGTGCCCGCAGCAGCATTATATGATACCGCTTACAAAACGGCTTATGGATTAGCGAATGGACCAACTTTGGGAATTGGGTCAGCTAAGTTAGCCTTGAATCAATCGGATGATAATTCCTTAGAAAAGCAATTGCGGTTAGAGGCGTATTTGCAAAAGACTTGTTGTGGGTCGGCAGACTTTGCAGAGGGTGGTTTAGCATTTGCGGAAAAACGGGAACCTAATTTTTCGGGGAAGTAAAGTAGAATTTAACTTCAACCTCAACCTCAATTACAACATCAATTAGAGTCGGTCTTAACGAAGAAAGACTGGATTACTTTTGAGAATTATCTCCTACGAAATTTGAAGTTGTGGTTGAGATTGAAGTTGAGGTTCATTTAGAAATGGCATTGTTTAGCAAAGCCTCAAAATCCTTTCCATATTCCAAATACAATTGGTATTCTCGCTCAGGATTGGATTCCGTAGCAGTCGTATGAAATACTTTCCCAACATGCGGTTCAATCGCAATAAAGCCATCATAACCAGAAGCGACTAAATCTGCCACAATTTCTTTAGTAAAGCCTTGCCCTTTTCCAGCAAAAGTATATTCTGGTTCGCCTTCCTCTTGGTGCATAATGCCATCTTTGATATGCACATGTGCAATGGCATGTTTGACTTGATGATAAAACTCTAGCGCATTTTGCCAAGGGTAAGGAGGCGCTTTAGAACGATCTCTTTGAAAAACGGGATTGCCTGTATCAAACACCAATTTTAGGTTGGGCACTTCCTCTAATAATCTCAAGGTATGGTCAGCAGAAAAGCCCCCCCAATTCATACAATTTTCATGCACCGCCGTTAATCCAGCGGCTGCAAAACGGTCATTGATGGCTCGTAACCTTTTAAATCGTTCTTGCTCAAATTGGTTCTCGCCCCACGTACATTGGGCATAGGTCATGACCCTTGCATATTGTACGCCTAGTCGTTGCATGCGAGGAATGCAGCGGTCTATTTCCGCTTCGGTCAAGGCCCAATCAGAATGAATGGTTTTTGCCCAACTACCGATCATCGTTCCAAATTCGGCTACCTTGATATTGGCCGTTTCCAATTTTTCGCAGACCTCCTCAAACACTTCTTCTGTAAGATCGTGTATATTGGTGCCATCTATCATTCTGGCAGATAGGTACTCCCAACCTAATTCTTTTGTTACTTGAATTTGTTGGTCCAAACCACTGGCTGCTTCATCTGTGAATCCTGTTAATTTCATGTAGGTATTAAATATTTAAACCGCTTCCCGACGCATAAACCCAATCACCCCAACCGCTGCCAAAATCGGCAACCCAACTAAACCAACTAAACCAAATTGATGATCGTAGATATTCGCACTTTGGTACTTCCCTAATAATGCCCAAACAGAAGCAAAAGTTGCAATGCCTGTGGCAAAAATCATTAAACCATTGACGAATAGTCTATTGGTAGGCAATTCCTCCCCCAAGGCTTTTTTGGAATTCATCAATAATAAAAACATTAAATAGGCGATCGGCAATAAGGTAGTAGCGATAACAGAAGCAGGTACGGCTAAGGCAGTTTTGGCAGCACCATTCCAAAGCAGTGGAGAGAAGAATCCTGCAATAGCAGGAATAATGGCCCCTATTAAAAAGAGCTTTCTTTGACCGGGTTGTCCAAAAGCTTCACTTACCGCATAGCCATTCATCATCATATGCACGAGCATAGTGCTGAGTGCCATAGCGAGTATGCCAATACCGAAAATTAGTTGAGACCAATTTCCTAAAAAAGGTTGCAAAGCATTGGCTAGGTCATTGGCATTGCGCTTGGCTAACATGACGGATAGATCTTTATCTGCTTGTGGCGCAGCTTGTCGAATTTGTGCGACTTTATCAGCAGAGAAACTATTAAAATCAGGATATTCTGCTTTTAAACGGGCATCCAATACTTGGTGATAGGCGGCTTCACTCACAAAGCCATCTTTTTTAGCGTGAAACTGAGATGCCGTAGAAATAATCAAAGCAGAGGCCCCTAAAATAAATGGTATCAGCAGTCCCAATACCAAGTCAAATCGAGAAAGTTCTCGATGTTTTTTTTCCCATCCTTTTTTCATTAAGGAATAGGGCAGTAGGAAAGTCATGTTAATACCTACCGCTGTTCCAAAGGCACCAATGATAATATTTCGTTGACTCTCGGAAATATAATTATTCCAAAAATCTCCATACGCTCCTGCGGCTGCAATGCTCGGAGTATAGGAATCCGTTGGTTTAAATAAAGCAGAAAAATCAGGGATCAAGCCGCCCAACAGTTCTCCCCACTGGATGGCATTATTCCAAATCAAAACCACCACCACACCCATAAATGCTAAAACGATAGTCGCTACCAATCCTTTAATCAGCGTATCAATAATCTTAGCAGCTCTACCTTCTCCTGAGAACAAATAAATCAGGGAAAAGGCAACTACAAATAAAACACCAGTAATCAAAAAAGGAGGTAAGTTAGCCCCTCCTAAATTTCCTTGTATGGCATCCGCTCCTAAAGCAAACTGAGCGGCACAGAACACCACATCGGCAATAATAGTAGCTATCAACCAACCCCAAGCTAGCATTGGCGACACATGTTTCTTCGCTAACTCAAAAGGACGATCTTCTAGTTTATCTTTACTTAAGGTGACATAACTAATGGCAGACAACATAATAATTCCACAAAGCATCGCCAAAGGCTGTAACCATAGAAATTGGTAACCCCCTACGACGCCTAAGTACAAGGCACCGACTAAGGTCCCTCCACCCAAAGTCACCGCTGCTTGCACCCATCCTGGCCCACTTAATCGCGTGTAATGATAGAGCTTGCCAAAGAAATTGGCCTGTTGTGCTTTTTGGAATATTTCGTTTTGCATAGTAATTGGTTGATTGATTATTAATCATTGATTATTAGCTAAATACTCGTCTAGTTTCATCTAGCCAATAATTAATAATCAGTAATTAATAATTAATCTTCAGACTTTTCCTCCAAAGGCCAAGCCATCAACTCCTCCTCCGTAAACATTTCCTCCCGATCAGCCGTTTGAGCTCGCAAGTTACTAACCACCTCTTTGTCCATTCTAAACCAAATGGGTTGACTGGTGAAACCATTTTTGAGATAAGCTAAAATATTCAATATTTTCTCATCCGTTATATCAGGGTTATTTTTAATGCCGGGCATGACCGCTGCAGCTTCATATTTTTCGCCATGCACCGTGATGGGACCTTGCAAACCATTCAACATCACCAAAATTAATCGCTCTGGTGGACCATCTACATATTCCGATTGATAGAGTGGGGGCGCTAAATTTTCTATGCCTTTTCCATCCATGCCATGACAGGTGCCACAATAGGTATTATATAATAAAAAACCTCTTGTTCGATTATCTGTTCTATCGTGCGAACTCATTACCAATTCCTTCCTATCATCTTTTGCTTGATTGCTTAGTGTGGCAGCTAATGACTCTGCTAGAAAACTTTCTTGTTGGTCGGTATTCATCTTTTGTAATACCGCTTTTTCTTGACCTGCTAAACTATTAACCAAGGCATCTGCAATAAGCGGGTCCTCTGCATAGTTGGCAACTAAATTATTTATTAATTCCCCTTTTTTAGGACTATTCACTTTGACCAAAGAATGGGCCAAGTGCAATTGGTGAGCATGCGTAGTAGAGGCTGCTGCCTTTACGAAGATGGGTAATAATTGCGCTTCATTTTTTTCCGTTAGCAGTGTTTTTGCCAAGAGCATTACTTGTGAAAAAACGGAGGCATCCTTACTCGAAATTGACTTTAAAAAATTGGGACTTAATTCATTCATCCCTTCTAAAGTCCATAGGGCTGCTATTTGTCCTAAAGGATTTTCCTCATTAGTGGCAATCGTACGAATGGCTTGCACTACATTTTTATCATTCGCAAAGACTAATTTTTTCTGTGCATTGATGCGTTGCCAGGCATTTTTAGATTGTAAAAGTGGGACCCAATCTGCTGTGGATAGCTTACTAAAATCGGGTAATTGTGTCACTTGATTTGAACTTTCTGTTACTCGATATATACGTCCCAACAAAGGCAATGTATCCATACCTCGCTCTATGATTAGTTCTTTTAAGTAACTTGTCATAAAGGCTCTATGCTGTATGATGGCACGGCGCATATCGACTACATATAATGCCCCATCAGGGCCGTTATTCAAATTCACGGGTCGAAAAGTCTCGTCATTGGATACTAAAAATTCACTGCCTTCACTAGTTGGTTTTGCTTGGATGATACCTTTTTCTTCTTCTAATTTAAAACGCTTTACCAAATTAGCTTCTGGACCACAGACAAAGGCTTGATTATAAAAATCTGCTCTGAATTGGTCGCCCCGATAGATTAAAGGACTACAGGCAGAAGTGAACTCTTTCACTTTCCCTTCTTCGTCATATTGCCCCTCTCCATATCCTCGATTAATCAAAGTAGCATGAATAGGATAGAATCGACGAGAGGGAGATAAGTTATGCCGCTCCAGTTTTTTACTAGCGAAATAAGGGTTGGCATTTACTTGATTGGGTTGCACAAAATCTCCATAAATGGGATTACTATTGTCATTATAAAACAATCGACCTTGGTCATCATTGGTGATGCCCCACTGCCCTTTAGAAGCACTAGCTTCTATCTGCCATTTACCATCTCGGTATTGATAGCGACGATCCGACTTAGCACTGTAAATCCAATTGTCAATATTATAAAGTAGCCCATTCGGTGCATGTTCGATATTTCCTCCTATGGAGTACAAGGAATCTACTAATACTCGTTCGCCTGGTTGGTTATTTTCGATGGATACCCACCATAGATTTGGAGGCTCCGCATATAGTAAACCCTCATTGACCAATTCGATGGCTCTGGGTAATACCAATTTATCCAAAAAGACGGTTTTCTTATCCATTTGTCCATCCCCATTACTGTCTTCCAAGATGGAAATTTTTCCATCTGGAATATCCTCTCCTGATCCATCAATATCTCGCATATACCCCGTCATCTCTACAGTCCAGATTCTACCTTGTTCATCAAATTCAATTTCAACTACGGAGTTTAACAACGGCTCTGCGGCAACTGCCTCAATTTGAAACCCTTTTTCTAACGTAAACTCACTGGTAAGATCTGGTTCATTAGAAGGAGCGCAGGCCGAAAAAAAGAGTCCAATTGGAAGTAGGAAGGCTATTAATTTGCTCATCTTGTTTTATCTTTATTTGCTATTTGTCCGACACCTAAATTTCAGTGAAGCCTTGCTAAGGTAGTTAAAAAAGATCAATTTCGATAAGTTCATTCAATCAATTGACGGATGGGCTTAAAATTTACTAATTGTGCGAATCGCTAGTTAAAAAACTATCTACCCGCTTCATTCCCTCCAAATCGACTCCGTAGCATAAGCCGTCGGACGATCGGGCAAGGTCACGTTATTGTTTTTTTCATATACCTTCCAATCGGCTATCAATTCTTGTAATATAGCTGACTGGTTAGTTGCCAAATTATACTGTTGGGTAATGTCTGTCGATAAATCATATAATTCCCATTCATTATTACCATAAGGCGGTTCCATCCATTCGATTTTCCATTTTCCTTTTCTTAACCCTCTTCTGCCATATAGTTCCCAAGCATACACTTTGTCAGCAGGATAAACGGACTCCTTTTCTCCTTTTAGCCAAGGCAGGATAGACGTTCCGTTCATCGGTACTATTTTTCTTCCGTTATATATATTTTTTGGAGGAGATACTTTTGCTACATCTAGAAAGGTAGGCGCTACGTCTAGAACTGACATAAAATTATCGGCGAGGGTATTGGTAGGAATGTTAGCGGAAGGATAGCGAATCATCGCAGGCGCTCTTACGCCTCCTTCACTAGAAAAAGCCTTATACCATTTAAAAGGTAAGGAACTTACCTGCGCCCAACCAGTACCTAGTTCTACATAAGAATTGATTTTTCCCATATTCGCCAAACTATTATCAAAAGTAGTGTCCACCCATTCGCCTGTCCCTGCATAGCCCATAATACTATTGCCCTCCGCCCCATTATCAGACATAAAAATGATAAAGGTGTTGTCATACTCTCCAATGTCTTTTAAGTGTTGTATCACCCTGCCTGTATGATGATCTAAGCGCTCAATCATAGCGGCATATAGCTCCATCGATTTACTTGCTTTTTGTTGTTCCTCTTTGGGGAGTTCTTTCCACGGGATGACATTGGGACTTAAAGGAGGAAGCGTGGCATACTCAGGAATAATGCCTTTTTGTTGTCCTCTTTCTAAGCGTTGTTTTGCTGATTTTTCATACCCCTCGTCATACTGTCCTTTATATAAATCAATAGATGCTTTTGGTACTTGTAAAGGCCAATGTGGAGCCGTAAAAGAGAGAAAATGGAAAAAAGGTTTTTCTTGTGCTTTGCTTTCCTCAATATATTTAATGGCTAGGTCGGCATAATTTTTACTGGAATAAAAATCTTTTGGTAGCTGTTCTACGAGCGAGCTATCTTGTGCATAAGGGGAGGCAGGGATAAATGATAAAAAGGGTTGCCGATCATAAAAATGCCCCCCACCACCATTCAATAAACAAAAGGAACGGGTAAACCCTCTATTGACGGGCCATTGTTCTTTTTTACGTGGGGAACCCAAATGCCATTTTCCTGCGATGGAAGTATGGTAGCCAGCATCCTGTAATAATTTGGGAAAGGTCACCACATCAAAATTTAAATAGCCTTCATACCCTCGAAGCCCAAGTTGATTATCCGACCAATCTCCATCCATCGTACCAAACCCATTTATATGTGCATCCACACCCGTCAATAGCATGGCGCGGGTAGGGGAACAAGTTGGACCTGTGTAAAAGGAGGTGAGACGCACACTTTCTTGTGCCAAGGCATCAATATGAGGAGTTTTAATTTCACTACCGTAACAACCTAAATCGGTGTACCCTAGATCATCTGCTACTATTAATAATATATTGGGCTGCTTTGGAGTAATAGGCTCTCTAGTTACTTGGTTGCAAGAGATACTCAAGATGAGTAAGCATAGGAGGAATTGTGGCTTGGGTATATGGTAGGTGGGCATATTTGAGTTTTTAATAAAAAGTAAAATAACGAATATTTTTCTTTATGTTTATATCAGCAACTTAGTTTTTAAACCACTAGTGGTCTGCTAAGTGGAAAGAAAAAAATTATACGGATCGTTATTTACATGCTTCGGAAGATTTGTTTGCTACTTTGACAGGAGAGTCAGAATAGTAGTAAAGGCTTTCTCAGAAATACCTTTGTCAAAAGTATATTACAAAATTTTCAAAAACTTTTGTAATCTTTCTTCACATCTCTTCTCGATCAGCCGAGGCATGTACCGGCTTTGCGGAGCAGATGAATGGATTAGGAAAAGGAACTTGTGTAGCACTCCCTGCCAGATTAGGTCAATTAAGAAGGAAGTGGCATCATGTGTCCAATATTTTGAAATAAAGCCTCTACATTTTGACCAGATTTAGCACTGGTTATTAAATCAATAGAGAAAGGAAGGATATCTTGCACTTTTTGTATGTCCTTTTTATTGACCATATCACTTTTGTTAGCGACTATTTTGATGGTTGCTTTAGGTACTATTTGCTGAAGGTAGGCAATATTGCTTTGTAGTTCTAAGAAGGTAGAAGGTCTAGTCAGATCAAAAACGTAAATAATAGAACTAGCGCCATAAAAGTAAGCAGTAGGGACTTTTTGCTGTTGAGATTCTCCTTCAATATCCCAAAGGATGAGTTTAATTTCTTGTCCGTTTGAATTAATGATTTTCTTTTCTACTCGAACTCCAACGGTCATTTGATAGGAATCGCTGAATTTTTGATAAAAGAAGCGATTAAATAAGGAGGTTTTACCTACACCAAAACTTCCAGTTAGAACAGCTTTTCTGCTTTGAATATTCATCCTTTAATAATTGAAGATATAAAGAGAGATTAGATGGATGCCTTTTGGTAGGATAATAGGGGGAGGAGTTTGGCGTCCTTTAGACTGTTTAATAGGAATGGATAACAAGAGATGATTGAAAAAAACGGTTTTGAGTATTGCTACCCAAAACCGAATATCTTTTATTTACCCCCCAATAATAAAAGATACTGCAAGATAGGAAAATCGAAGCCTATGGTTGGACAAGGGTTAGTGGATAATGTGACTTGCCAAGACTTAATGATAATAGCAATACATTTTTATATACTATTAATATAGTTGTATTACTAACCTATAAGAGTCGATTTACAATTGGTAGAAATATTCAAGGTGTAAATAGAAAACGGAAAAATCTAGTAAATTGTGATAATGGATAGGTAGTGAAATAGTTTCAAATCGAAGAATATCTTTGGACTTTTAATATACCAAGCGATCATGGTACCGTTTCCCTTACAGATGTACGAGTTCCCTAGGTGGCTATCTTAGGAGAAGAGGGCAGGGGGCTTGCCATCGTGCAACATTTTTTTAATGAAAATCGGATTCGTCAAGCCGCTTCCAGTTTGGGTACTGCACAATACAGGGGATGTGATCGTTGAATTTTAAACTCAAGCTCAATTTCAAAATAGCATGGTTTTCAATAACCCTACTTAGTACTATCCTATTTCTTCAACTTTTTTCAAAGAATAGATAGCTTTAATAATCTCTTTTCTTCTTAGTACAGAAGGTTTAATATAGTATTTTCTTCGCCTCAATTCTTTCATTTGCTTTACCTCACGGTGTTTTCGCTTATAACGTCTAAGCATTCTATCAATTCTTTCATCTTCTTTTCTATTAATAATTATCATATTTTAAATTTACTATTTACAAAATTAATTAAGCAGTTAAAACAATCAAGCTCATGTATCAATTCCAATATTCATTACAAAGGGGGCTTAAATTTTGACCTTGACACTTGAACCTGAAATATAGTTAGTTGATTGGGTGGATAAAATTAGAAACAATAGGTAGCTATTACTCACGAGTACTTGGCGTAGTCGATTCTTCAAATTTTTTGCCATTCCATTTGCCAAGCCATTCCATTTTTTTACCAACTGATAGATAATATTTAAACGTATTACTAGCGGCTTCTTTAGAATCTCGGAACATGGTTATGTCTCTAGGAGAAGACTTCACCGTAAAATAATAAGCATCTGTTTTAAAGGCGTAGCTTTTTTTTCGTCGCATAAGTTATATTTAAATTAACAATCATCGCTCAAAAAGAAAGAGAAAATAGCGCAGCATTCTCCATCCCCTTGCACTATAGTTTATTGGTTGATTAGATTTTTGTCTTACAATTTAGGAACTGAGCTCTGAAAAGTCCACTTCATAATCATTAACAATTTCATACAAACCACTCTTTACGTTTTTTAGAAATTTTTCTTTTGGAACTAACATCTTTCGATTAGTACTTACAAGATGAATAGTGATTTTTCTTGTACTTTCTTTAAGGACGCGTATTTTAATACTTCTTTGCATAATTTTTTATTTTATT
>CALJIQ010000101.1 GCA_937973995.1 uncultured Saprospiraceae bacterium | reverse complement strand
CCATCAAATTGGTCGAGACTATTTTGTTCTCAGTTTTTATTAAAAATTCTTTGCATAGCAGGGCTACGGAAATAATTTTTAATGGAAAATGAGAGCAAAAGAGACCGCCCAAATGGTGGAGTTATTGTTTTGTCGTTACATAGTGAGGAAAATTAATTACGCTATCACGCCATTTGAGACCGTCTTTTTTACCCACTCTGAGGTAACGGATTTAGGCCGTTCTAATGGCATTCCCAATGCTCTAGACCAACACAGGGCTGCTAAGACGCCTAATGCCCTAGAAACGCCAAATAGTACCGTGTAGAACGGATACTGTTTCATGCCGTAGTGAACAAGAATAGCCCCTGAATGGGCATCCACGTTCGGCCACGGATTTTTAACCTTTCCTAGACCTTTTAGAATATCAGGCACTACATCAAACACTTTCCATACTACTTGTACGATTTCAGCATCTTTAATGTATTCTTCTGCAAATACTCTTTGTGCCGTAAATCTTGGATCAGGCTGTCGCAATACCGCATGACCATATCCTGGAATTACTTTTCCAGCTTTCAGTGTTTTCTTGACGTATTTGGCAATTTGAGCCTTAGTAGGATTTTTTGTTTTTAATTCTTTCAACATTTCAAATATCCACTTGATGACCTCTTGGTTTGCTAATCCATGTAGTGGACCTGCTAAAGAATTCATTCCTCCTGCATAAGACAAATAGGCACTACTTAAAGTAGATCCTACTAGATGTGCGGTATGCGCAGAGGCATTCCCTCCTTCATGATCGGCATGAATGGTTAAATATAATCGCATCAAGCTCTTGAAATCCGCTTCTCCATTGATGCCAAGCATATGTGCAAAGTTGGCAGCCCAATCGAGACTTTTATCAGCTGCTACGTGCACATCGTCGTGGAAGACTCTTCTGTAGATGTAGGCGGCAATTTTTGGAAGACGAGCGATTAGATTCATGGCATCTTCATACGTCGCATCCCAATAATCATTTTTGTGCATCCCATTCGCATAGTTCTTAGAGAATACACTAGTGGATTCCATAGAGGCAATGGCAACTGAAAATTGCACCATCGGATGCGTGTTTTCTGGAAGGGCATTGATTACATTGTAGGTATGGGCAGGCACCTTCATTCGCTTCATCCACTCTTTGGAAAGCCACCTGACTTCTTTTTCAGTTGGAATTTCTCCAACCAACATCAACCAAAATAGTCCTTCTGGAAGTGGTTCTTTACAACCAGGGGCTTTTGGTAATAGTTCTCTTAGTTGAGGGATCGAATAACCCCGAAATCGAATCCCTTCTATGGGATCTAACGCAGATGTTTCATACAGCATCATTTTCACTCCTCTGGCACCACCCAATACCTGGCGCAGTTTCACATCACCGACAACAGTATCTCCTTTGGCCTTCAATAAGGCTCTCATTTCTGTTTTTAGTGCGGAGGATTTTTTATGAAATTTCTCTTTTAGTGCGTCCATTAAACTAGTATGGTTTTAATTGCTAGTGACGGGTAGCCCGTGACTTGGAAAAGTATATTTTGAATACCTTCTCTTCTTAAATGAATGAAGGTTGAAATTGTTGCAAAGTTTGCATTTCAAAAAGTTACAAATGTACTTAATCTACAGCTAAGTTGGAGTTGAAATTCTGCATTTTTAAGAGGAATGCTTGGAAAACAAATTAATAGAACTTACATTTATAAATAAGATTGTTTGATGGTGGGACTGTTAGATTGTTCCAATTGCATACACTAATGCCATCAAACCTTCCAGGAATCACAACAATCATTAAAAAATGTTTTTTCAATTCTTTTACGGTTTAAGAGCGCACGGTATCAAGGTAACACTGCACGAATATCTGACCTTGATGGAGGCATTAAAAAAAGAAGTCACTAACTATACAATAGATGATTTTTATGCACTTTGCAAAACCATCATGGTGAAGCAAGAAGCACAATTGGATCGCTTTGATCGGGTATTTGGACATTATTTCAAAGGGATAGAAATGATTCCTGATGAGTTCTTTACACAGAGCATTCCTAAGGATTGGTTGAAGCGACAATTGCAAAGAGTCTTATCAGAAGAGGAGATTGAGAAACTGGAAAAATTGGGTGGCTTGGATGCACTGATGGAACGCTTCAAAGAATTAATGGAAGAACAAAAAGAGCGACATTCAGGTGGCAATAAATGGATTGGTACGGGTGGTGCTTCCCCCTTTGGTGCATACGGTACGAATCCTGAAGGATTTAGGATTGGGCAAGATGGGAATAATAATCGCAGTGCTATAAAAGTCTGGGATAAAAGATTATTTAAAAATCTGGATGATAAAATCGAGTTGAACACTCGTAGTATTAAATTAATTTTAAAACGGCTTCGACATTTAACCAGAGAAGGCTTACCTACTGAATTGGATATAGACGATACGATTAAACGTACTTCTGAAAAAGGAGGGATGTTAGACATCTCTCTAGTGCCTTCTAAAAAGAATAAAGTTAAAGTATTGATGTTGATGGATGTAGGAGGGACGATGGACGAACATGTCGAAACTTGTGAACAACTCTTCTCCGCGTCTCGACATGAATTCAAATATTTAGAATTCTATTACTTTCACAACTGTTTGTATGAATCTGTTTGGAAAGATAACCGCCGTCGCCACTCTGAGCGCATTCCTACCTTGGAATTATTAAACAAATACAATCGAGATTATAAACTCATTTTTGTAGGAGATGCTACCATGTCTCCTTACGAAATTTTCTATTCGGGTGGCAGTGTAGAGCATTACAATGATGAGGCGGGCATCAAGTGGCTACGAAGAATGAAGGACCATTTTTCAAATATGGTTTGGATTAATCCTACGCCAGAATATTATTGGAACATGTACGAAACGATTCACTTACTGAGAGATTTTACAGGTAATCGCATGTTCCCAATGACCTTAGATGGATTGACGAAAGCTATGAAATGCTTGAAGAATAATAAGAAGATTTATAAGAATGATGCTTGGGGCTTGGAGGATATTTAATTAATTTGGCTTTGTGGCTTTGTGGCTTTGTGGCTTTGTGGCTGGAGGGCTATACAATAAATAATTCGTAACTATGAATAAAAAAAATAAAAAGAGAGTGCTCATATTTCTTGTAACACTTGCTGGTTTTTTCACAGGATACTTCCTGTCTTCCTATTTTTTATAGAACTAAGTCCGAATCTTTATTCAATAATCACCGCTTTTGGCGGAAACTGGATCAAATAAATATCATCATCTCCCCCGTCTCTAGAGGAAGTAAATAAACCCTTTGCTTCTGCTTGATCTATGAAAATGGAAATATCATCGGAAGGGCTATTGATAGGGGTACCTAGATTCACAGGTGTTGCCCAATTGCCTGCGGTATCTTGTTGAGTGACAAAAATATCAAACCCACCTAAGCCGGGATGTCCTTTAGAACAAAAATAGAGTTTGCCGTTAGCGTGCATAAAAGGAAAGCCTTCATTTCCTTCTGTATTGATAGTTGGGCCTAAGTTTTTTGGTCTGCTCCAACCTTTTTTAGTTTTCTTAGATACGTAAATATCCGTACCTCCTTTTCCTTTCGGTCGATCAGAAACGAAGTAAAGAGCTTTGCCATCAGGAGAAATAGCAGGGTGCATATAATTGTGTTCTTTGTTGCAAAAATCTAAGGCATTTGCCCCTTTCCAGCGTTTTCCATCCTTACTTTTAGAAACAAACAATTGCAGACAATAAGCATCGTGTTTATCTAAATAGTTTCCATTTTTTGAAAAATATAACTCTGTGCCTTTCGCATTAAAACTTGCCATACCCGTATTTTTTCTGGCTACATTTAGCTTAGGGACAAATGCGGAGGGAGCAGTATAGGTACTGTCTTTTTGTTGCTCACTATAATATAATCGCAGATAATCTCGCCCTGTCCATCCAGACTTTTCATCTAAAAATTTCATTTTTCCTTTTCTATCTGATGTAAACACAATACCGTCTTTCCAAAACACAGGGGCATTATCATCTACGTCAGAATTATGGATAAACGACTCAATTATAACATTATCAAAATAAACTGGAATGGTAGGAATAATATCACAAGCCTCTAGATATTTTTTTGCCGTTTTATCATCGGGATTGAGTTTCAAATACTGTTTAAACCAATTTTTTGCCGTATCATACTTACCATTACTCATCAAGGCTTCGGCATAATAGAAGAAATTAATTTCTTTAGCTCGTTCATTTTGTATAATTTCAGCATACAATTCCTCTGCTTCTGTAGTTTTGTTATTCATTCGATAGCAGTAGGCTAACTTTGAAGCGACAGACATATTGTCATTTTCTTCAAGGGCCTTTTGGTAGAGTGGAATTGCTAGCGCATATTTTTTTTCTTTAAATAATTGCTGTGCCTTTTTTAAGTCTCCTTTTTGTGCAGACAGAAAAGAAGGCAAACAGATCATTGCAAAAAATAGAATACCTATTAACCTAAAATGATGAATAAATTGTTTGATATGGAAAAGCGATGCAATTTTTCTCATAGATAGAAAACCTTGAAATTCGAGAATTACTGTTGTGAGGGGAAATAATGTTGGAGAGGTTCGGATGTCAATTTACTATTTTCTTTGTTAGGAAATCTTTAAATTTTTCTTAATATCATGCAAAAACTGTGCGAAAGACGGTGTTGAGTCGTTGCTTTAAATGGATATAGCAGTCTAAATGACTACAAAATAGGGGACCAAGTTATTTTTTCACCTTGTACTAAATCCAACTTGCGACTCCAATTACTTAATCAAAATTCAAATCAATGAAAAAGCATTTCCTATTAATAGTTGGTCTTTTTCTATCTATCGTAACCATTGCTACGGCACAGGTAACAGAGGAAGCAAAAGACATGAAAATGGGCGTGAACAATGCCTTGGTGATTGAAGTAGATAATGCCAACAGAAAAACAGCGGAAAAGGTATGGAAAGATATGATGAAAAAATACCGAGGAAAAACTAAAAAGAAGCGAAAAGATGCACAGTGGACTACGGAAAAGGTGCGCTTATCCACTATTACAGGGCAGGAGTCTGCTAATTTATATGCGCAAATAGAGGAAGAAGATAATGTAGTATCCCTTGCCCTTTGGGTACCCAATGGGGAAGATTATGTTTCTGCTGATAGCCATCCAGAAGCCTATGCAGCTGCGGAGAAATTATTAGAAGATTATGCTTTAGAAGTAAGAATCGCCGTGGTAGAGGAAGAATTCAAAAGTAAGGCAAGGATTTTAGAATCTTATCAAAAGGACTTAAAGAAGCTGAAGAAGGATAATGATGATTATCACAAAACCATCAAGAATTCCAAGAAAGCGATTGATGATTCGGAAAAAGGCTTGGTGAAAAATGCAGAAGAGCAAGAATTAACAGAAGAATCATTAGCGGCTGCAGAAGCGGTATTCGAGGTAGCTAATGATACCCTTCGTACGATGTTGCGATTAGCAGATTCTAAAGATGAGCAAAAGAACATCAAGAAGATGATTAAGAAAGAAGAAGGAAAGGTAAAAGATGTAGAAAAGAAATTAAAGAAATTGAACAAGGAGGAAAAAAAGATGTATAAAACAATAGAAGACTCTAAAGATAAAATCCACCAAGCAGAAGAAGACATTGTGAAGAATGAAAAAGACCAAGAACGTAAAACTGAGCAAATTGCCGAACAACAAGGAATTGTGGATGAAGTACAGGGGCGGTTGGATCAATTGAAAAGCTATCGGAAATAATTGAGAATTGAGAATTGAGAATGGACTAATTATTCATTCTCAATTCTCAATTAATAAAAGTAGGTTTGTAACCAATCCCAAATCGCATATCGTTCCTTAAAAAGCCAAATCGCAGATCCCACCAATAGGAAGCTAAAAATAATCTTCCAATTCCGAATACCTTGCTTATATCGTTCTCTGCCACTCTTATAACGATGTCTATTTGAAATTGGCATAATGAATTTAAATTTCAAATTCCAAGTACCACTTTCTAGTAGGTAAAGCATCTGCGTTTGGAATTTGGAAATTGTATTTTGGAATTTTTACTGCTATTGTACAACAGTAACTGAGTCTCGGTAAGCACTGTAACCCGCAAAAATACCCACTCCGTTTTCGATATTAGTATGAACAGAAACAGGTTCCGAAAAAGGACGGTCTTTGCTTTCTTGTTGACGAGCGAGTGAAGTGTAATATTGATAATAATTCTCAGAAACGGTTCTTAATTCTCCCACTATTTTTGGGAATATTCCCGCTTCTAATTCATTAATAACGGCTATTAATTTTAATTGAAGGTCTTGTCCATTAATATTTTCGTCGGAGAAGAGGATACCCAATTGATTACCATCAAAAGTAGCAGTTGGGAGGTTGTCCGGAATAGCTGCAATTGGCACGGGCATCAAATTCACATCTTTGTTCTCCACAAAGCCATTGGAATGGGTTCTTCCATTGACTACTTCATGAAATAACAATAAGTGATAATAATTCTTTTGCCCACCAGGTTCTTTCATATTTGCCTTGAGCAAGACTCTTTCTTCTATTATGGACATGGTATCGACGGATATTCCTGAAAGTGCAACAGGCTTAGGTATTTGATCTGTGGCAGTGAGTGTTGGATAATCAGGAACGTCTATTGATAAACGATAATTGACTTGGGTAGTAGGAAGAATATCTTCCAAAGAATAAAAAGGAAGTAAAGCATCTTCTTGATAATTCAAGATGGCTAACAATTTATTGTCCTCACCAAAAATGGAAACTTTAGCATTATCAATAAATTGTGTTGGCTCATTCGTTAAAATATTGCCACTCTTACTAAGTGCAATTTGGAAAGGATGATCTTTTGAAAAGGTACCATCTACGACCAATTGAGGCTTCGCTATATCAATATCTAGCTCAACTGGCTCTTCGCAAGAAAAGAAACAGACAAGGAATAGGAGGGAAAATAATCGAAGTAGTTGTAATGGTATTTTCAAACGATGTTGTTTATAATGCAGATAATAAGTAAGCCGTTGATAATATGATTGGTGCTAAATAGACTACCATCTAATTATTACTAATCATAACTTATCAAAATTACAATTTATTATTGATTCAGGCTAGGAGGTTTATGTTAAGATAGGGTAAGTACATCAATGTTGAATGAAGAATTTTGAATTTTGAATGGGTGATCGCCTTAAATATTAGTGTTTTCGTCCTATTGCGTCTCGTTTTATTCAAAATTCAATCATTCAAAATTCAACATTGAGAACTTACAAGATAGGGGAGTTTTGCTGCTAAAAAGCATAGGAATAGCTTATAGAGGGTAAAATAGGTAGTAAACTTACCTGCGTAAATTCACGCTCGCCTGAGCCGTCATTCTTCTCTTTTAGGCGATAAAAGAGGGGATTTTTTCGGTTATAGGCATTATATATACCCACTTTAAGCACTTGCTGTCCAATATTTTTTCCTAAGAATAAGGTGCATTCTACATCTAAGCGGTGAAAATTAGGGAGTCGGAAACTATTCTTTTGTCCAATATTCAATACCGTAAGGGGAGTAAATAAATTGGAAGAATAAAAAGTATAGTCCGAAGTAGGAAGCGTAGTGGGGGATCCAGATTGGAAGGTCCAATTGGCACTAAACTGTAATTTGGGAGAGAAGGTATAGTTAGCCGCTATCTTAAAACTATGTGGTCGATCAAACTTAAAATCGAATGTTTGTCCAGCATTAACATTACTAAATTGCCGTTTGGATTTAGACCAAGTGTAATTCAGCCAATACTTTAGCCGACCTTCTTCTTTCTTTAAAGAAACTTCTACGCCATAGCTTCTGCCTTTACCATTGGTAATTCTAGATTCCCAGTCGAACGAATTTAAGACGATGGACTGATTTAAAAAATTAGCTCCTTCTTCATAGGTAATTAAGTTGTTTAAATATTTTTGATAAGTGGAAACTTCTAAAATGGCTCCCTTATTTAAAGATTTAATCAATCCTATGCTTCCTTGCCAAGCGTCTTGTGGGCGAATATTTTCAGTTGCAGATACCCATAAATCAGAAGGTAAGCCAAATCCAGAGGTTGTCAATAAATGTAAATTTTGGGAGGACCTTCCAAAGTCGCTGATGAAGACTAAATTATCTGATAATTTAGCTTGAGTAGAGATACGAGGTTGAAACGACCAATATTGTACGCCTTGCACTGCTAACATGGAAGTGTGCAGACCTAGATTTACTTTTACCTTATCAGAAAAAGAAATATGGTCTTCTACATATAAACTATACTCTAGAGAACGGGTGGTATTACTAATAGAGGCAACCGAATCTGGATGTTGGAAATAATGCGCTTGGATGGTGGAATATTGATCCAATGCCAAGGCGCCTGGTTGAAAAGTATGGTGAATAAGCCCCGTTCCAAAACGAAACGCATGTTGGCCATTTGGGAAAAAACTAAAATCAATTTTAGCAGCTTTATCACTGATACTAGAATTGTAAAAACTAAACAATAGATTGTCTTCTATTGATTCCGATTCTTCTTGGATGGATTGAATTGTTTCTTCCTGGTATCGCTCCTGTGATTGGAATTGAAAATCACTAGAAGTAAGGGTAGCATTAGCGAACAAGCGATCATTAAATAAATGATTCCACCGTAGGGCTATAATCTTATTTCCCCAATCTAAATCTTGCGTATGTTGATTGATTTGGGTATATAATTCTTCTCGAACGGACTCATTTTCATCTTTAAAAACATCCCCGCCATTATAGATGCTTAGGTAAAGTTGATCCTTCTGGCTAACAGAAAGATTGAATTTTGCATAAAAATCAGAAAAGGAATATTGTGAGGTTCCTGTATCTCCTCTGCGGTTTTTTAACTCCCTACTAATTGGTTTTAAATAAGTATTTAATAGAGACTGTCGAAAAGTAGTGATAAAGGAACCCTTTCCTTTTTGCAAAGGGCCTTCTAGACTTCCCTTCAAGGAAGTTAATCCTATTCTAGCGGAGCCTCCTATTTGATGATGATTCCCTTCTTTCATTTTTACATCTACCACAGAAGATAATCGTCCTCCATACCTAGCAGGGGCGTTCCCTTTATACAATTCTATATTTTTTATCATTTGGTCATCAAAGATGGAATAAAGTCCACCTAAGTGTAAAGGATTATAGACAGGCACTCCATCTAACAAAAATAGATTTTGATCCATACTACCACCTCTTATATAAATCCCCCCAAATCCGTCTGGTCCAGTGTTAACTCCTGAATAATGGCTAATCGTTCTAAGCGGATCAGGTTCTCCCCCTAAAGACGGGGCTTGTTGCACCCGTAGGGCAGAAATTACTTGGGCGGATGGATCAATCAAATTAATCCCCTTTTCTTTTGGGAAAACCAATATTTCTTTAAGCGTATTGGAAGCATCTAATAATATATCCATCGTGAGGCTCTTTCTCAGATTCATTTTCTTAACCTCTGATTTATGCCCTGTATAGGAATATTGAAGATTGATCGAACCACGAGGCAGGGTGATGCTATAAAAACCAAATTCATTACTACTAATTCCCTTTCCAGACTTTCTATCAAAAACAGTGGCTAATGGCAATGGCTCGCCACTTTGCTGTTCCCGTATATAACCACTAATCGTAAATTGTTTTTTTGATACCTTTTTTTTAGAAAAAATTAATTGATCGTTGACGATTTTATAAGAGATAGGTTGAGTTCCTATTAAGGCATCTAAGATATTTTCCAGCGACTCGTCGGTTAGATCGGCACTAATTTTTTTATCAGAAAAGAGATGACTAGGTGCGGAGAGTGGAATGCTAGATTGTAGGCTTAATTCAAAAAGGGCATCTTTTAGCAACACCTTATGGACTTTAAAATCTAGTCGTTGGTCTAATAATGCTTCTTGAGCATCTAACCAGAGACTAGTCAATAGCACCAATAAAGGAATTGCTAATAGTTTCTTCATGGAAATGTGATAGGTATCCAAAATAACTACTTGAACACCGATTTAGTTGTTAAATGCTTAAGAATTTGATAGACAAATTTTCAGAAAACGTCGTCAGGAGACGACTAGGATATTTATTTCCAGTCTGGAGACTGAAAATATCGAAGACGATGGTTCAAGTTTCCAAACTTGAACCCTTTATCCTTCCCGTCTCCTGACGGGGCATTATTAATTACTGATTATTAATTATTCTATAAACGTGATAAACACGTGTAATTAGCTAATAATCAATAATTAGTAATCAATAATCAAAAAAACTTTAAAGTAAAATTACTTTTGTTCACCCACTTACAATACTGTCAAAAATACAAAAAGCCTTCTCCCAATAGTAGCAGGAGAAGGCTTTTTGTTGATAAGAGAAGAAGAATGATGCTACCCTTCTATCTCTCTACACTTAGTTTCTTCAATTATTTATTATTCACAACTACCGCTTAATTGATATTTGTTTGTCCCCATCAGTTTTGCTTCTATTGGAAACGCACTAGTGATTCTCTTTAGTATAGCCTCTGGATTATTAACAACTAGGGTAGCGTTTAAGCCACAGTCGGGAAAATCCTTAGAAGTAATAAACTCCACATCGAACTGACTAGTCAAATAGGCTAATATCTCAGAAATAGGTGTATCATCAAAAGCCAATTGCTGTTCTTTCCAGCCTAAATCAACCACTTGTTTAGAAGTTGTTTTTACTAAGTCTTGTTCATCCTTTTGATAAGTTCCTTTGTCGTTGGCCTGTAAGACGATCTTTTTTCCAGCACTTGGAGACTCAAAAGAGACGCTACCTTCTTCTACGGATACAGCTACTTGTGATTCACTAGGGTATGCCCTGACATTAAATGCTGTACCTAAAACCTCAATAACGGTCTCGTCTGTTTGAATTAAAAAGGGCTTATTTGGATTGCTTTTTATTTCTAAGTAGGCTTCTCCCTTCAATTGAATAACTCTTTCCGAATTGGAAAAAGTAGGCGGATAAGAAATTTGACTGTGTTTGTTCAACCATACTTGAGAGCCATCTGGTAATTGGTAGGCGGTCGTAGCCACTGCTTCGGTCGTCTGATAGATTAGATTAGAAGGGACATCAGATGACGTATAATTTTGATAAAGCACAATACTACCGACCAGCAATATAGCAATAGAAGCTGCCCTCATTAGCCAATTTCTCATTGGAATAATGGGGGTTGGCTGATCCTTTGCTATCCTAGCCTTTAAATTAGTCAACCCTTTTTCTACATCGGGGGTATATGCCTGTTTGTATCCTTTGGTTATTTTCCAAAGTTTTTCATCCCTGTTCTTATGTTGTTGCATCCAGTAAATTTGTGTGTGGGTATCGTGTATCCAATAGTAAAATTAATCGCTATTTGGCTCGAAATCTTTTTAAAGTCAAGCTATGCAATGTATAAGACACGAAAATTAGCACTCCCCCTTACTGCAAAAGGGCTAAAATTGACGGGTGGAAGGCATATTTTATAAAAAAAATAGAGTTGTAACTAATTGTTATTCAATTAGGGTAGATAATAAATTAAGGGTAGAGACTTGCGTTGCATATTATTTACGCCTAAATTTGTATCCGTTAGATATCCCATGAAGTAGATTTTTTTATTTTAGTAGAATTAAATTGGTTGGTTTTTTATTTTGAATCTAGATTAATTAGCAATATTTTAATCTAGGAAAATCAAAAAATTAATCTTTTTGTTTTTAGACAGACTTACCCGTACTGACCTATTTATATCTGTTTCTACAGACATATCCAAGATTAAAGAAATGTGACTATTTGAAAGACTTTCGGGCAAATGTTAGTAATAACAACTCCCCTATGGTCATTAGTTTTACTTAGGAACGCTCAAAGACTACTTTTTGACGAACCGAATCAGTAATACTCCCAACTAGTTACTATATTGTCTCATTAAAGAATCTAGATGGTCAACTATCTACTACCCAATCATTCAGAGCTAATGCTTCGTTTGTCCTCTAATCCACGTAATGTAGCTCGTGTAGAGGCGTTTGTAGAGCGAATAGCTCATAAGTACCAAATCGCGCCAGATTTATACGGCAACATTTTAATCAGCCTTACAGAAGCAGTTAATAATGCGATTATTCACGGTAATGAAAAAGATGAGTCCAAAACCGTGGAAGTTGTATTAAAAGAAGCGGAAGACGCTATTGCGCTTCGAGTACGAGATGAAGGAAGAGGATTTGATTATAATAGCTTACCTGATCCTACACAACCTGAGAACTTGACTAGAATAGGCGGAAGAGGGGTGTTTTTAATACACCAATTGTCGGATGGTGTTGATTACCAAGATAATGGCAGTACCGTTGAAATGCGATTTTCTTTAAATCAACAGCGTTAAGCTAAACTAGCAATCAGGAAAATCAGCCCTACTCATTGGGTAATATAGATATGCCAAATTTCAAAATTTGGCATATCTCATTTTAGCCCTATTCATTCCATTCTTTGGCGCTCCAATCAATGAACCTGTTAGATATTATTGATCCTTCCAGTTTAGGAATCCATTATTTTTTAGAAGAAGTTACGGTAGAATTAGAAAAAGAGACACTCACCTATTGGCTGCAAGCCGTCTTAGCAGAAGAAAAGAAAACACTGCAGTCTATTCGCTTTATTTTTTGCCAAGATGATTACTTGCATCGTATCAATGTAGAGTATTTAAATCATGATACTTTAACGGATGTGATTACCTTCCCTTATGCTGATAAAGAGGACCTAATCAATGGAGAAATTTATATTAGTATAGACCGAATAGAGGAGAATGCAAGTAATTACGGGGTTTCTACCAAGCAGGAATTACATCGAGTAATGGTGCATGGTGTGTTGCATTTATGCGGATATGACGACCAAGAAGAAAGTAGCAAAAAAAAGATGAGCGAATTAGAAGATTATTATTTAAAAAAGCTAATTTTGCCAATTAGAGATGACTAGAAAAAAAATTCTCCAACATTCAAGGGAGGCTAAGGTAGGGAATGTTGGAGAGCTAAACATACTATGAGAAAACTACACAGTTACAAATATAAAGGCTTACTTTACTATTAGATAGTAGCTTTTATTATTCGGTAACAAAATTTTGTTTTTAGGTAACTTAATCTTAGAAAGTGGCATGGTTTCATACTAATTTGCTGCTTTCTAGGCGGTTACTATGTCAAAAATCCAAGAAAGCGGTACATTCTTTGACTTTATTACCTTCCTTCGTCTGTTAATTCACCATAGGTCTTTTTCCCTTTCAAGTAGTATTTCCAAATCATACTAAAGCTAAACTGCCCTTTCTGATTATTAGGGGCTATTCTTGCTTTTTCTATCAACTGTCCATACGCTTTCCGCTTTTTGAGTAGAGATGGGATACTTCCATAGAAGGAAAAGTGTGCTTTGATGATTTGCCAGATATTTGCGAATTGCCCTTTGGTTAAAAATAGTACCCCAGCAACTCCGTCAAGCACCAATCTAGTAGGAATTAACCAGCATAACTTTCCAGCCGATTCATTTTTGAAAATAGTAGATAGGCTGTTTCTAAAATTGAGATAAGTCTTTCTGGGCGATTGATAAGAAAGCGTACCTCCTCCAACATGAAACACTACAGAAGCTGGTTGAGCCATTATTTTAAAGCCCGCCTTTTTCAGTCGCCAGCACAAATCAATTTCCTCCATGTGGGCAAAGTAGTCCGCATCCAATCCTCCAACCGCATGGTAGAGTTCACTTCGGATGACCATCGCTGCCCCCGTTGCCCAGAAAATCTCTTCCTTAGCATTGTATTGCCCTTGGTCTTCTTCGCAAGTATCCATAATACGTCCTCTACACAAGGGATACCCTAAGGCATCCATATACCCACCCGCTGCCCCAGCATGTTCAAAGAGGGTTTTATTATGATACGCCAATACCTTTGGTTGACAAGCGGCTATTGTCGGGTCTTCGTCCATCCACTTGATGATCGGGTCTAACCAATTGGCAGACACTTCTACGTCAGAATTTAATAATACATAATAAGGGGCTTCCACTTGTTGCAATGCTTCATTATAACCTCCTGCAAAACCATGATTTTTTTGTAAGTCTAGTATCGATATCTGTGGGTAGGTTGCTTGTAAAAAAGCAATAGAGTCATCCGTAGAACCATTATCAGCTACAATGATTTTATGGTTCGCATAATTGGTAGCAAGGACAGAAGGAAGGAATTGCGCTAGATGTTCACGTCCATTGAAATTAAGAATAACAATGGCTACTTGTGGAATAGAATCAGTTAATTTGGATGGTACTAGAGAAGGGCTTGTCTTTTTTTTTTAAGTATCGTTAAGGTTTGTTCTTTGTCTTCTGCTAATTGGTTTTTTAGTGCTTCTAAGCCTTCCAGTTTCTTATCTCCTCGAATATATTCAACCAATTCTATTTTTATTTCTCTCCCATAGATTGTTTGGCGAAAATCAAAAATGTTCACCTCAATACTAGTATGATTACCATCTTTTAAGGTAGGACGATCACCGATATAGAGCATTCCTCCATATTGGACTTCTTCAAAATAAACGTAAACCGCATAGATACCATTCTTGGGAATAATCTTCTGCGCTTCTTTGATTTTGATATTGGCAGTTGGATATCCAATGCTTGCCCCTACTTGTTGACCATAGACGACCTTTCCAGTTAGATAAAAGGGATGATTGAGCAACTGAGTAGCCTTACTAATTGCTCCGTTACTAATTGCTTCCCGTATTTTAGTTGAACTGATAGTTATTTGGTCTAGCTCTTGTTTTTCTATTTCAATTACTTTGAAATTTTTTCGTTCTGCATGCCACCTCAAATAATTCACATCTCCTTGGCGGTTGAGTCCAAAGCGATGGTCATAGCCAATCACAATATAGGCTGGATCAAAAATCTCAAACAATCGCTCGATGTATTCATCTGGACTCTGTTGAGAAAATTCAATCGTAAAAGGCACAATTACCGCATAATCAAAACCACAGGATGCTAATAATTCAATTTTCTCTTCAATTGTAGTAATTAATCTTAACGATTTATCTTTCGGATAAACTACTTGGCGAGGGTGGGGATGAAAAGTGATGGCAATGCTCTGTCCATCAATATCTTTTGTAAGCTGCTGGATACGATTGAATAATTGCTGATGTCCTAGGTGTACACCGTCATAGGAACCAACAGTGATCACTGCATTTTTAAAGGAAGGAAGATTGTCTAGGTCTCTAAAGACTTTCATAGTAGAATGGTCATTAGTCACTGAGCCATAGGATTAGTAGGAGGTTGCTCATTATGCACAAAAGTATATTATTTATTGCTTCTATGGGGCTAATAAAAAAGCCTTCTGTGTAAGAGAAGTAATCTCTTTCGCAGAAGGCTTTTAGCACTCAATCCTACATTGGGATTTGGAGTTTGGTGCTTGGAAGATTCTTATTGAACCGCTCGTTTTTTACCATGACACTGTTTAAATTTCTTTCCACTACCACAAGGACAAGGTTCATTTCTACCTACTTTTTTCTCTTCTCTTTTAAACGTAACAGGTTTTCTTCTTCTACTCACACCTTCGGCAGCCCTTTTAGCCGCAGCATCTTCTTGGCGTTCGTTTGTTTGCGTTTTGCTAAAATCTGTTTGTCGTTTTTTTGCCTGTTCTAGTGTCTGACCATCGGAAAATACTAAGGTTCCTTTGGAAAGATAAGAGGTGACCTCTTCATTGATTTTGTAAACTAAGTTTTCAAACAAGTTGAAGGCTTCCATTTTATAGACCACCAATGGATCTTTCTGCTCAAATGAAGCAGATTGTACGGAGTCTTTCAACTCATCCATAGAACGAAGATGTTCTTTCCAATTGTCGTCAATTAAAGCTAAGGTAAGTGCCTTTTCAATATCTCGCATTACCGAATCCCCGTTGCTATCAATAGCTTCTTGGATGGAAGCAGCAATAGGTAGTGGCTTGCTTCTACCATCTGTAAATGGAATGGCAATTAATTTAAATTGTCCGCTTTGGTTTTCATGAACGTCTTTGATGACAGGCATAATCACCTGCTTAATATCACTACTCTTACGCTCATAAAATTCTAAAAATTGATTTTGGTAACGCTCAACAACTGCCTCTACCGAACCGGTCTCAAAATCATTAGCATTCATCTTTGGATCGAAACCAATCACTCCGACAGAAGCTCTTCTAAAAGTCTCAAAATCTCCTCCTTCTCTATGCGAACGTACCAAGCTTTCTGTTAAAGCTAAGAACATATTATTTAGGTCCACATTCAGGCGTTCCCCAGATAATGCGTTGGTACGTTTAGAGTAAATAGCCTCTCTTTGGATATTCATTACATCATCATATTCCAACAATCTCTTTCTTATACCAAAGTTATTTTCCTCTACTTTTTTCTGCGCTCTTTCAATGGACTTAGACACCATCGAATGCTGAATTACCTCCCCATCTTCATGACCCATTTTATCCATCATCTTGGCAATTCTTTCCGATTGGAAGAGACGCATTAATTTGTCCTCTAGGGATACATAGAATTGCGAACTTCCTGGGTCTCCTTGACGACCAGCCCGACCACGTAACTGTCTATCTACCCGACGAGAGTCATGGCGCTCTGTACCGATAATGGCTAGACCACCCGCATCTTTTACTTGTTGCGATATTTTAATATCCGTACCCCGACCCGCCATATTGGTGGCAATCGTTACTTTTCCTGGACGGCCTGCCTCTGCTACAATATCTGCTTCTCGTTGATGTTGCTTGGCATTTAATACATTATGAGAAATGCCTTTCATATTCAGCATTCTACTCAGTTTCTCCGATATATCTACAGAAGTAGTACCTACTAGTACCGGTCTTTGTTGGTCGGTCAAAACAATTACATCTTTTATAACTGCATTGAATTTTTCTCGCTCCGTTTTAAAGACCAAATCCTCTTTATCATCCCGAACGATTGGTCGATTGGTCGGTATTACTACTACGTCTAATTTGTAGATTTCCCACAATTCACTAGCCTCTGTTTCGGCAGTACCAGTCATACCTGCTAGCTTATGGTACATCCGGAAGTAGTTCTGTAAGGTAATGGTTGCATAAGTTTGGGTGATGTCCCCCACCTTTACATTTTCCTTCGCCTCCAAAGCTTGATGAAGACCATCCGAATATCTACGGCCTTCCATCATACGACCCGTCTGTTCATCGACGATTTTTACTTGACCTTCCATTACGACGTAATCCACATCTCGCTCAAACATGGTATATGCTTTAAGCAGCTGAGAGGTCGAGTGCAATCGTCGAGCTTTTACAGAATAATCTGCAATTAATGCTGATTTTTTATCCTGACGCTCCGTTGCAGAAATATCTTCCTGCTCGATCTCCATAGTACGCGTAGCGATATCGGGCATAACAAAGAAACCTGGATCGTCTAGGCCTTTGGCCAAAAACTCCGAACCGTTATCCGTTAGCTCTACGTTTCTATTTTTCTCATCAATTACAAAGTAAAGAGGATCATCTACAATGTGCATCCGCTTAGATTGCTCCTGCATATAGTGATTCTCGGTTTTCTGTACGAGAACTTTGACACCTTCTTCCGATAAGAATTTAATTAAAGGCCTGTATTTCGGCATGGCATGATAGGCACGTAGTAATAACATACCCGCTTCTCCCTCTTCGATACCA
>CALJIQ010000100.1 GCA_937973995.1 uncultured Saprospiraceae bacterium | reverse complement strand
CGCTTCTAGCGAGTTTTGGTAAGTTATTATTTATTGTTGCTATTCGCTGGAAGCGAAATCAATAATGGTGACGGACTGCAAGTCCTAACCAGCAAGCTTATGTGGAGCACAGCAGGCAAACTCGATCTTTCAAGTCTCCAGACCATAGTGGTCAGGCTAACTTGTCACTACTTATAACTTACGCTACAAAATCAAGGAAAATTTACGCTCTATAACTATTACGTCTTACCAAACTAGTGTTTTTTCCTTACTCAATCTGAATATTTAGATATATTTCCTATAAAAATAAAAGCAGATAGGTTTTTACGCTTCTATTAAATCATCTTACCTAAACTTTATCCTTATTTTTGACGTATTAATACGAGCTTAAAATGTTGAATTTTGAATCTTCGACCCATTTCTGTTCATTCAAAATTCTTCATTTAAAATTACTAGATCCACCACATGAAAGTAACCGAGTATATAGAAAACGCCAATGGCAATACCTTAATCTCTTTTGAGGTCTTACCACCCTTAAAAGGAGGGGGTATGAAGGCTATATTTGATACCCTTGATCCTTTAATGGAATTCAAACCGCCTTTTATTGATGTGACCTACCATCGAGAGGAATTTATCTATGTTAAAAAGTCAACAGGGTATTATGAAAAGACGGCTATTCGTAAACGACCAGGGACCGTAGGCATCTGTGCATCCATTATGCATCGGTATGGCGTAGATGCCGTACCTCATTTGATTTGTGGAGGATTCACAAAAGAAGAGACGGAAAATGTACTGATTGATTTAAATTTTTTGGAAATCCATAATGTCTTGGCATTAAGGGGAGATGCTAGAAAATTTGACGGTAAGTTTATTCCAGAAAAAGGAGGACATAGCTTTGCCATCGATATGGTTAAGCAGGTGTCCAATATGAACAATGGCAAATACCTCGATCCCAATATCGAGAATGGAGAAAAGACGGATTTCTGTATTGGGATAGCCGGTTATCCAGAAAAGCATTTTGAAGCACCTAACATGGATCAAGATTTGGCCTTCGCTAAGGAAAAAGTAGAAGCAGGGGCGAACTACATAGTGACTCAAATGTTTTTCGATAACAACTACTACTTTGAATATGTGGAGAAGTGTAGAGCAATGGGAATAGACGTTCCCATTATTCCAGGACTCAAACCCCTTACGAAAAAATACCAACTCACTTCTATTCCTCGTTTATTCTATTTAAATCTCCCCAATGAGTTAGCTTGTGCTTTGAAGAAAGAAGATAATGCAGAAGCCAGGAGACAAGTCGGCATCGAGTGGTGCATTCACCAATCTAAGGAACTAAAAGCAAAAGGTGCGCCTTGTTTGCATTATTACACCATGGGGGATGTGGAGACGATTCGTACGATTGCGGAGGGGGTATTTTAAAATAAAATAATTTAACGCAAAGACACGAAGGCGCAAAGAAAATAAGACTTTACGCCGTAGTAGTTAGTCAAGTTAGTACTGATATATTGAATCTAATAAATGTCTCATTGTCAACGTCTAGGAACATGTCACTGCTTGGTGGCGGCTGCCTGTCGCAGCATTGGGATGTGGGTGATAGCTTGTAGCTGAGCATTTGCTGCGACTAGAATTTTTTGTTTCTTTTTTTTTCAATGAAAAAAAGAAAATACAAGTTTCAACTTATCCTTACATGACTGATTAACCACTTAGTGTTTAATATAAAAGAGCATGTCCAAAAATATAGAAGAACTAATCAAAGAAAAAATCCTAGTACTAGATGGTGCGATGGGATCCTTAATCCAAGAATACAAATTAGAAGAAAAAGATTTTCGAGGCGACCGATTTAAAGATTGGAAGAGTGATATAAAAGGGAATAATGATATATTGTCCATCACCCAACCGCAAATCATAGAAGCGATTCATAAAGCCTACTTGGATGCGGGGTCGGATATCATTGAGACCAATACTTTTAGTGGAACGACCATAGCGCAGGCAGATTATGATATGCAGGAGTTTGCTTATGAAATCAATTTCGAGTCTGCTAAAATTGCCAAAAAGGTAGCTACGGAATACACCAAGCAAAATCCCGATAAACCTCGCTTCGTAGCGGGTGCCATCGGACCTACCAATAAGACCCTTTCCATTTCTCCTGATGTAAATAACCCCGGTATGCGTGGCGCAACTTGGGACGAATTGGTCTATGCCTATGCTGAACAAACAAGGGGATTGATGGATGGCGGATCGGATATTATTTTAATAGAAACCATCTTTGATACCTTGAACGCAAAGGCTGCGATTTTTGCAGTAGAAACGGTCTTTGAAGAAATGGGGACGCGCTTACCTGTTATGATTTCGGGTACGATTACCGATGCAAGTGGACGAACCTTATCAGGACAGACAGTAGAAGCATTCTGGATTTCTGTGATGCATGCCAAGCCATTTTGTGTAGGGTTGAATTGTGCCTTAGGCGCACAAGAAATGCGCCCTCACTTAGAGGCATTGGCGAAGATTGCGAATACCTATGTTCATGCTTATCCGAATGCAGGATTGCCTAATGAATTTGGAGAATACGATCAGGATGGCGAGGAGATGAAAGAATATATTCGAGATTTTGTGGAAAGCAACTTTGTAAATATTGTAGGAGGTTGTTGCGGTACTACGCCTGAGCATATTAGCGCAATGGCAGAAGCAGTAAAAGATTTAAAAGTACGCCCTATTCCAGAAGTGGAACAATATAGTATGTTGAGTGGCTTAGAACCACTCATCATTAGAGAAGAGTCTAATTTTATCAATGTAGGGGAAAGGACTAATGTAACAGGTTCTCGAAAATTTGCCCGCTTAATCAAAACAGGAGAATTAGATGAAGCATTATCTGTTGCACTACACCAAGTAGAGGGTGGGGCACAAGTGATAGATGTGAATATGGATGAAGGCTTATTGGATAGTGAAAAGGCAATGGTAGAATTTCTGAACTTGGTCATGTCAGAGCCTGATATTGCTAAGCTACCCATCATGATTGATAGCTCCAAATTTCATGTAATCGAAGCAGGTTTGAAATGCGTACAAGGCAAGTGCATTGTCAATAGTATTTCTATGAAGGAAGGTGTAGAAGAATTTAAACGCCAAGCTACTTTAGTGAAAAGATATGGGGCGGCAGCAGTAGTAATGGCATTCGATGAAGATGGACAAGCAGATACCATAGATCGCAAAGTGGAGATTTGTAAAAGAGCGTATGATATATTGGTAAAGGAAGTAGATTTCAATCCAAACGACATCATCTTTGATCCAAATATTTTTGCAGTCGCTACAGGGATTGAAGAGCATAACGAATATGCGATTAACTTCATAGAAGCCACTAGAAAAATAAAAGAACTTTGCCCTGGTGCGAAAGTAAGTGGTGGGGTCAGTAATATCAGTTTTAGTTTTAGAGGAAATAATGTCATAAGAGAAGCTATGCACTCTTCTTTTTTATACCATGCCATCCAAGCAGGTATGGATATGGGGATTGTCAATGCGGGGCTGATTGAAGTATATGAAGAGGTGCCAAAAGATTTATTAGAGCGAGTAGAAGATGTATTATTCAATCGTCGAGAAGATGCTACGGATCGCTTAACAGAATTTGCAGAACGAGTAAAAGGAGATGGAGGAAAGACCGTTGTCAAAGATTTAGCTTGGCGAGAAAGTACCGTAGAACAAAGACTCACTCATGCTTTAGTAAGAGGCATTACCGAATTTGTGGAAGCTGATACGGAAGAAGTGCGTCAGAAATATGACCAACCCATAGAAGTGATCGAAGGACCTTTAATGGATGGAATGAATGTGGTCGGAGATTTATTTGGCGCAGGTAAAATGTTCTTACCGCAGGTGGTGAAATCGGCAAGGGTGATGAAAAAAGCAGTCGCGTATTTGACTCCTTATATTGAAGCCTCAAAAGCAGCAGGAGGGGCTAGTACCAAAGGGAAAGTATTGATGGCAACGGTGAAAGGAGATGTACATGATATTGGTAAAAACATTGTAGGAGTGGTACTAGGTTGTAATAATTACGAGATCATTGATATGGGCGTAATGGTACCTACTCAAAAAATACTAGATAGGGCAAAAGCAGAAAACGTAGATGTCATTGGCTTAAGTGGTTTGATTACGCCTTCCTTAGATGAGATGGTGCACGTAGCGAAAGAAATGGAACGACAAGGATTTAAAATTCCTTTGTTGATTGGCGGAGCAACTACTTCCAAAACGCATACAGCCGTAAAAGTGGAACCTCAATATTCTGGACCGATTGTTCATGTTTTAGATGCTTCACGTGCGGTGGGAGTAACTAGTAACCTGCTAAGTGAGGATGATGATTTAAGAAGTAATTTCATTTTGGATACCAAATCAGAATACGGCAGAGTAAGAGAACAACGCAAGAATAGAAAGTCGAGCAAGAAATACCTAACCATCAACCAAGCAAGACAAAATAAACTAAAAATAGATTGGGATAATTACGAAGCTCCCAAACCAAATCTAGTCGGTAGAAGAGTATTTAAAAATTACGATTTAAAAGAATTACGGGAATATATTGATTGGACACCGTTTTTTGCTACTTGGCAAATGGCTGGTAAATTCCCCGCTATCTTAGAAGATGAAATAGTAGGCAAAGAAGCTACTAAGCTCTACAATGATGCCCAAGCGATGCTAGACCAAATCATTGAAGAAAAATGGTTAGAAGCGAGTGCGATTATTGGAATCTTTGCGGCAAATACGGTCAACGATGATGATATAGAAGTTTATACTACTCCAACTAGAAATACAGTACAAACCACCTTGCATCATCTACGCCAACAAGCTAAGAAAGCACCTGGGCAACCTAACTATGCCCTAACAGATTTCTTAGCTCCAAAAGGGAAAGACGATTACATCGGTGCGTTTGCGGTGACTACTGGTCTAGGGATTGAAGCTCCCGTAAAAGCATTTGAAGAAAAACTAGATGACTATAATGCCATCCTTCTAAAAGCATTAGCAGACCGCTTGGCAGAAGCCTTTGCAGAGCGCATGCATGAGCGCGTGCGTAAAGAATTTTGGGGCTATGCCACTGATGAAAATTTAGAGAATGCGGATCTAATAAAAGAATCCTACAAAGGAATCCGTCCAGCACCTGGCTATCCAGCTTGCCCAGAGCATACCGAAAAACGCACCCTTTGGGAACTGCTCAATGTAGAGGCAGAAACGGGTATTAAATTAACCGAAAGCTGTGCGATGTATCCTGCTGCTTCCGTCAGTGGTTGGTATTTCTCCCATCCTGACTCTAAATACATCACCGTAGGACAAATGAGTAAAGATCAAATAGAAAGTTATGCCAAGCGAAAAGGGATGAGTGTGGCGGATGCGGAGCGGTGGTTGGCTTCTATTTTGAATTATGATGTGTAGGGAAGGAAGATGGTTTGATGGCGTGATTGTTTGATGGTTATAGGAAGGGAGGGTTTGCCCTAAAGGCAAGCCCTCCCTTATTATATATTCAATTTTCTCTTGATAAAATCACTACCTCTTTTACCATGTAAGATGGCTAGAATTTCCACATCTTTATCCTCTTCAATTATTTGATAGTAAATTACATAAGGAGATTTCCCAATTATAGCACGCCGGAAATGGAGTATTTTTTTCTTGAATAGTTTTGGGGTTGATTCCAATAGACCTAATACTTTATCCACTTTTGCAAAGAAAACTAAACCACTATTCGCTTTTTTACGGTCATAATTATCCATTATCTCTTCTAAATCCTCTTGTGCTTCCCAAGAAAAAAATACTTTATACATCCTTATTGTATTTTTTTAATACTTTTTTCCTAAGATCATCTGCGTTTACTCGTTTTTCTTTTTTGATTAGTTGAGATCGCTGTAATAAAAAAGACTTTACAAGAGCTTCATCCTCTTCTTGGCTATATTTTTCGGTTAAAAAATTTACAAAATCAAGCACCTGTAATTGTACTTCTTTCGGTAAAATGGACACTTTTTGTTGGAGCAATTCTATTGTACTCATAAAATAAATTTTATTTAAAACTACAATATTTTTTGCATTAATGTTCATGGATTTTGTTAGAAATGAGATAAAGCGTAAAATGGAAACGTGATATTATATATTATGATTTTTAATTTTATTTGAAATTCCTTTTAATTATTAACTATTCTCCCGCTCATCTAATATAATCAACAATTCATCTAAACAGTAAACCTCTCTTAGGGGATTGTGTTATACTTTTGCATCTTAAACATAGTAGTAGGCGTCAGCCTGTAGAATAAATTTAAAAATCACCGACAATCTATGCGAAAAGTACACATGCAGTTGTTATTTGCTGTTTTTATCTTCTTTTTCACCCTCACCCTACAAGCCCAAGAAAAAGTAACGATTAGCGGCTATATTAATGATGCGGAGAATGGAGAAAGCCTTATAGGGGCTACGGTTTTCATTACCAATACCCAAAGTGGTACATTGAGCAATGAGTACGGCTTTTATTCGATTACGCTAGAACCAGGGGCGTATCAAGTGGAGTATCGCTATCTAGGATATGAGACGATAGTAAGGGATATAAACCTCACAGCCAATCAAAGAATAGACTTAGAATTAGGAGAAACTGGCGTAGAATTAATAGAAGTAGTCGTTACTGCCGAACCAGAAGATATTAATGTCTCAGGCGTACAAATGAGTACCCAAAAATTAGACATTCAAACCATCTCTAAATTACCTTCCTTTTTGGGAGAAGTAGATGTGATAAAAAGTATTCAGACCTTACCAGGTGTTTCTACAGTAGGAGAGGGGGCTTCGGGCTTCAATGTGCGAGGCGGTAGTGTAGGACAAAGTTTGGTTTTACTGGATGAAGCACCCGTCTATAATTCTTCTCACCTATTGGGATTCTTTTCCGTTTTTAATCCGGATGCCGTAAAAGATGTAAAACTAATAAAAGGAGGCATCCCTTCTCGCTATGGTGGGCGGATTGCCTCTATTTTGGATATTCGGATGAAGGAGGGGAATAGTAAAAAGTTTGCCACCCAAGGGGGCGTAGGAACGATCTTTAGTCGTTTGGCTTTGGAAGCACCTATTATTAAGGATAAGGCTTCTTTTATTATTGCAGGAAGACGATCTTATGCGGACATTTTAGCCAAACCATTTACCGATGTATTGGATGATGGCGCACAATTGAATTTTTGGGATTTAACGATAAAGACCAATTATAATGTCAATGAAAAAAACCGACTGTTCTTATCTGGTTATTTGGGAAGGGATGTATTTAAGTTTGATGCGCAGCAAGGATTTAGTTGGGGAAATCAAACCGTGACTGCCCGTTGGAATCACCTATTTAGTGATCGACTTTTTGCGAATTTTACCTTTTTTTATAGTAATTACGATTACGAATTATCTTTTGGAGAAGATGAATTTGATCGCTTTGATTGGGATTCACAGATTAGAAATCTAGCCTTTAAACCAGAGTTAAGTTATTTTATCAATCCTGAAAATAAGCTCACCTTTGGGGGAGAATTGTTGCGTCATGAATTTGAGCCAGCCAATGCAGTAGGGGTTAGTAATGGCGAATCCACAGATATTAGTACACCTGCTAAGCAAGCCTTAGAGATGGCAGTCTATGTAGGGAATGATCAAAAGATCGGATCAAAATTAGATTTACAATATGGTGTTCGGTTTTCTAATTTTAGATTATTAGGCGAAGGCAACGAGTATGAATTCGATACCTCTGTCCCTAAAGGGTTTAGACAGCCAATAACTAATATTACTACTTTCGATAGAGGAGAAACAATAGAAAGTTATTCCAATTTCGAGCCTCGTTTTTCTTTGAAATACCAATTGGATGGAGCCAGTTCTGTAAAGGCGAGCTATAATCGAATGGTCCAATACATCCATCTAATTTCTAATACAACGGCCTCTAATCCATTGGATATTTGGACACCTAGTACCAATAATATTCTCCCCGAATTAGGCGACCAAGTAGCAGTGGGATATTTTAGAAATTTTGGAGAGGATAATGATATTGAAACTTCTGTAGAATTGTACTATCGTAAGACTCAAAACCAAATTGACTATATAGATGGTGCGGATATTTTAATCAATAAATTTTTAGAAGGAGACTTATTACCAGGGGATGGTCGTGCCTACGGGATGGAATTATTTCTTAAAAAGAATTCCGGAAAATTAAATGGCTATATCAGTTATACCCTTGCTAGAACAGAACTTCAAGTAGAAGGCATCAATAATGATGATTGGTATCCAACGAGGTACGATCAAACTCATAATTTTAAGGTATCCTTATTTTATGAACCTACAGAGCGTTGGGATTTTTCTGCCAATTTTAGTTATATCAGCGGTACGCCTACTACTTTTCCTACCACTCGATTTACGGTCCAAGATTATGTAATTCCTTATATCAATGGCAATGGTCGAAACAACGTGCGCATCCCTGATTTTCACCGCTTAGATGTAGCAGCGACCTTACATGGAAAGAAAGTGAAGAAGAATGGAAAGGTCCGAAAAAATGAAGATTATTGGGTCTTTTCTGTGTACAATGTCTATAATCGAAGAAATCCATTTTCTATCTATTTTGCTCAAGCAGATGAGATCCCTTCTGATGCAGCGGCTATTCCAACTCAGGCTACTCGGGTAGCTATTATTGGTAGTATTGTACCTGCTGTTTCTTATAATTTTAAATTTTGAGAATTTACCACATAAGTTCACATAAGTAGATTCACATAAGAACACAAAGCAATAAAATTCAAGTTCAAACTCAATACTAAACATCTTTTTGTGGACTAATGTGAATCTACTAATGTGCCCTCTGTGGTTCAAAAAATATCATGAAAAATATCATTCTATTTATATCCGCTTTAGTAATTATTTTCTTCGTTTCGACCAGTTGTGAAGATGACATTTCCTCAGAGGTACGTCTAGAAACTAGTCCAGAACTAGTCGTGATAGACGCATGGATTAATAATAAACCAGAGCCACAAACCATACAAGTAAATGCCTCCCAATCTTATTTTGATAACTCTGGATTAATAGGATTAAGTGGTGCAGAAGTAGTGGTCCTAGATGAATCTGGCAAACAGTACTTATTTGAAGAAGGGGAACAAGGAGCCTATATTTGGACTCCCACAGCAGGAGAGACTTTTGGTACGGTCGGTCAAAATTATGCGCTAGCAGTTACTTATAATGGCGTTACATATGGCTCGGTAAGTTCTATGAATCGAGTGCCGCCGATAGATAGTATCACCTTTCGTTTTGAGGAAGCCAATGCTTTTTTAGAAGATAGTTATTTCGCAGAATTCTGGGCAAGAGATCCTGTTGGTGCGGGAGATAGCTATTGGGTGAAAACTTGGAAAAATGAAGAATATCTTGGCGCACCCGATCAAATAAATATCGCTTTTGATGCTGGCTTTTCTCAAGGTGGTGCGGTAGATGGCTTAATTTTTATTCCGCCCATTAGAGATGCGATTAACCCTTTTGAAGATGAAGATGGAACTTTCCTTTCTCCTTATGCCGTTGGAGATAGCATATATGTTGAGTTACATGCGATTCCTAATGAAGCTGCCTTTTTCTTAAATGAGGTTCGCCTTCAAACAGATCGCCCTGGTGGGTTTGGGGAATTATTCGCTTCGCCTTTGAGTAATGTACCTACGAATATTGTGGCCTCGGATGGGGAGACGGAGGTGTTAGGGTTTTTTACGGTCTCGGCGGTGTCTAGTTTGGGACGGCGGTTTGAGTAATAAGCGATTAATTAACTTTGAATTATCTGTTAAAAGACCTATTTTTAGGAGGAATAAATTGCAATTTAATATATTGGGAAATTATACTTTTTGATAAAAACTTAAACTTTAATGAAGGAGGATAAGGGTTATACAGATAAGGGGACGGAGGCTTCTTGGTACGAAGGTTGGGATATTACTCCTGAACAAAGAAAAAGGTATTCTGATCTTTCCAAAAAGTCTTACCAAGCTAAACTAAAAGCAGTTACTGAAAATAAAGTAGGTTTTTACCAAAAAATAAATAAACCAAATTTAAATCCTTATGATTTAATGCCCAAATTACCTAAAAATGGCTTGAAAACGCTCTCCTTATTTAGTGGAGGAGGAGGTTTAGATTTGGGCTTTGATTTGGCTGGATTTACTCATGTAGCTTCTTATGAATTACTAGAATTTGCTTCAAAAACGCTAAAAATAAATAGACCAAATTGGGAAGTATTTGGGGGCGTGGAAGGAGATGTTACAACTGTAAATTGGAAAGATTATAATGGCAAGGTTGATATAGTTCATGGGGGCCCACCCTGTCAGCCATTTTCCACAGCAGGTAAACAGCAAGGTAAAAAGGATGCTAGAGACATGATACCTGAATTTGTAAGATGCGTTAAGGAAATACATCCAAAGGTATTCATTGCAGAAAATGTTGTCGGATTAACTTCTAAGAAGTTTAAGGTCTATTTAGAACAAACTTTATTTAATCCGCTTAAAAATGATTTTGATATTCAAATGTTTACTTTAAATGCAGCAGGATTTGGAGTGCCCCAGATTAGAAAGCGTATTATCTTTATAGGTATCAGTAAATGCTTAAAGGTGGAAAAATATAGACAGCCAGATGAACACTATACCTATTCTCACTTGAAGCGAAAGAAGAAGACTGATAATGAATTATTACTATTTAATTTAGATGAAGATAAAAAGAAATGTATGGGAGTAAGAGAGGCTCTTGGTCTGGAAAGTTTAGGATATGATGCATTGGCACCTACCCTGCGATGCACATTAACTGGACCAAGAAGCACTACTTCTATTTTAAGTAGTACAAGCGCTCAAAAAATTTGGAACTCTATTGGAATTTGGCCTAATGGTGTGCAGTCTAATAGGGATAAGGCAAGTGCTTTTGCAACTAAAGATGGGACATTTAGGCTATCTGTTGCTGATTGTGCAATCCTTCAAGGGTTTCCTGAAGACTGGATTTTCAACGGACCAGTGTATCAAGCATTAGGACAAATCGGCAATTCTGTTGCTCCCCCAATGGCATATAATATCGCAAACTCTGTTGCTCAGATTTTTAAAGCTTGATGTACTAGTACCCTTAATCTTTTTTTATGATTTGAAGTTATTTGTTCCCACCCTTTAAAATAAGATTTTGGGATGTGAGGATTATTGAGAGTTGAGCCTCGTTCGATTATGTAATTGCACCTATTTTTTAAAATCTCTAGCATTCTTTTAGGACTATACCCGTTTTCTAAATCCATTCTTTCTCTATATTCGGATATTTTAAACTGTTTTTTATGTAGTTTTTTTGCATCATCTAAGGAATAAACTACTTGCTTTCCCATTATAGAATAGAGATCATTTAACGTTAACTTCTCTGGAAGCAATTTCGCTAATTCAAAATCAGCTTTGATATATGCTTTTTTTTCTTGAATCCATTTAGACATAGCTTTAGGAGAGCCATATAAAGAATATTCTATTTGTTTTCCATCCGTAGAATATTTGCTAATCAACCAATGTTTGTCTTTCCATTTTTGTATGTGATCATATCCAAAATCCCTTACAGTAGTTACTGAACCGTTAGTGGTTGATTTTAATTCAAAAGGAATTTGTTTTCCATCTTTTAGGAAAAGAAACGCATCAACCCCGCTTCTATTTTCTTTAACTGGTTTAGTTAATCCAAATAGTTTAATTTGTTCATTCTCTCTTTCATCATCTTGTATAGGCATAGCTAATTCTTAAATCTTCTAATTATTCTCCGCCACTGTTTCCTCTCGCAAAGCACCAGCCGTCAAATCATCTTCTTTCAACTTATTGGTTCGCTTAGTCACCGGATTCTCATGCATCTCCATATATCTTTTTCGATTTCTGTGTAGATCAATTGCCATAAAAATAGCATGGCGGAAGGAGGCAGGATCGGCTAGATTTTGACCGACAATATCAAAGCCTGTTCCGTGATCAGGAGAGGTACGGATGATGGGTAAGCCTGCGGTATAATTAACTCCGTGGCCAAAGGTCATGGCTTTGAACGGAATTAACCCTTGGTCGTGATACATAGCTAGTACCGCATCGTATTTTTTATAGTTGGTAGATCCAAAGAAGCTATCTGCGGCAAAAGGACCAAAGGCTAAGACGCCCTTTTTCTTAGCTTCAATGACAGCAGGTCTAATGAGTGTATCTTCTTCGCTACCTATTGCGCCATTATCTCCCGCATGAGGGTTGAGTCCCAAGATAGCAATGGTTGGTTTTTCAATACCAAAGTCAATTTTCAAAGTCTCGTGTAGTATTTTAAGTTTTCTTAAAATGCGCTCTTTGGTAATGAGTCCCGCTACCTTATCAAGTGGCTCATGATTGGTCACCAAGCCTACTTTCAATTCTTCTGAAACCATGAACATCAAACATTCCTTTGCATTGAATTCATCCATCAAATACTCCGTATGTCCAGGATGTTTGAAATTCGCCAACTCCATTGACTTTTTATTGATAGGGGCGGTTACCAGCGCATCAATTAAGCCTCTTTGCAAATCTTCTACACTTCTTTTTAAGGAAATGGATGCATACTTTCCGCCAGCGTCAGATACTTTGCCTAGTGTAATATTGACATTCTCTTGCCAACAATTTATAATGTTGATTTTATCTGTATGCAACTTATCGGCGGTTCTAAGACTTTGAAATTTGAATTCTTCAATGCCAACGATATTCTTATGATAGGATACGATTTTGGAAGAGCCATAGATCACAGGGCAACACAACTCAGTAATTCTTCTATTAGATAATGTTTTCAAGATCACCTCTAGACCAATTCCATTAATATCTCCTATACTTATTCCGATTTTTAATTTTTCCATTCTTGAATTTGTTATTATTTACAACAAAGATACGGGTAATTGAAGCGAGTTACCTTCATACATTCAAACCATTGTTCGAAGCATTATCTTTCCATCTCTTTGCTGTGTTCAATCATTGTAGCAATATCCGAACATTCTCCCCGCATCGCCTGATGCGCTTTAGCTTCTTTTTCTCCTTCTATAATGCCATATTTTAACTCTAAACCCTCCTTGCAGGATTCGCTTTCGTCTGAAATTCTTTCGATTTGGTTAAAAAGTGCATGTACTTCTTCCATTCTGCCTTGTTGCATTAGTCGCTCTGTTTTTTGATTTATTTCTAACAAGGGCTGCATACATTTACAGAGATCTTTTGCTAAAGCGATGTCCGTTTCGCTCGAAGAGGTAGATTGGCAGGAAAGAAAGAGAGCGATTATTAGTAGGTAGTAATATTTCATTTACATAGGCTTTGTGGCTTTGTGGCTTTGTGGCGTTATGACTTTGTGGCGTTGTGGCCATAATGCCATACTACCACAACGCCATAACGCCATAACGCCAATTCTCACAAATCAAAACCAATATCCGTCCGATAATATTTCTTATCGAAGCTGATTTTTTTTGCATTCTTTTTGGAAAGCGCTACCGCTTTCTTAAAATCATTACCATAAGAAGTAATGGCCATCACTCGCCCGCCATTGGTAATCACTTGCTGTTCGTTTGTTGTGGTCCCTGCATGAAAAACGATGCTGTCTCTTACTTGTTCTATACCAGTAATGACTTTTCCTTTTTCGTATGCTTCTGGATACCCTCCTGATACTAGCATGACGGTAGTAGCGGATCGCTGATCTATTTCAATAGTAGTTTTATCTAAAGTACCCCTAGCAGTGGCTAGGAGTAATTCAACCAGATCATTGTTTAGTCTAGGTAATACCACCTCTGTTTCTGGATCACCCATTCTACAATTGTACTCAATTACATATGGATCATCCCCTACTTTAATTAGTCCAATGAAGATGAAGCCTTTGTACTCTAATTGCTGGGCTTGAATACCCGCAATAGTAGGTTGGATAATCCGTTCCTCCACTTTTTTAAATAAAGTAGCATCCACAAAAGGAACTGGAGAAACAGCCCCCATGCCCCCTGTGTTCAAACCAGTATCCCCTTCACCGATCCGTTTATAATCTTTGGCAATGGGTAATACTTTGTAGTTCGTTCCATCTGTTAGGACAAATACAGAAAACTCTATGCCATCTAGAAAATCTTCTATGACTATTTTGCTGCTGGCGGTACCAAACTTGCCCTCTAGCATCGCTTTAAATTCTGCCTGCGCCTCCTTAATATCGTCTAAAATTAGCACGCCTTTTCCTCCTGCCAAGCCATCCGCTTTTAGTACAACGGGAGGCGTTAGCGTAGCGATATAGTCCATTCCTTCTGCTAACTCATTTTGGGCAAATTCTCTATATCCTGCAGTAGGAATATCTTGGCTCGCCATAAACTTCTTGGCAAAGGCTTTACTACCTTCTAATTGCGCTGCTTTAGCGGAAGGGCCAATCACTGGAATCTGTCGAAGTGATTTCTCTTTTTTAAAATAATCATAAATGCCTTCCACCAAAGGGATTTCTGGTCCGACTACCACCAAGTGGATATTTTTTTCAATAACTGCTTTTTTGATAGCTGGGAAGTCGGTTACGCCAATGGGTAAGTTAATTCCATGCTGCATCGTTCCTGCATTACCTGGTGCGATATATATGCGGGAACAAAGGGGGCTTTGACTGATTTTCCATGCAAAGGTGTGTTCTCTTCCGCCACTGCCTAGAATCAGGATGTTCATTATGTATTGTTGAAGGTATTGGACATCTCCAAGGTGTCCGATACCTAATTCTTATAATAAGTTTGGGTCAGCACTAAAAAGAGCCAACCCAATGTATTTTTATTAATAGGTATTACGGTCATTCAGCCTAAACGCCACAACGCCACAACGCCATAATGCCACAACGCCAAATTAATTCTCCTCTTCCTTCATCACTTTCAAACTCAAATCCACACTCTGGTAAGAATGCGTCAATGCCCCAACGGAAATATAATCAACGCCTGCTTTAGCAATATTTCGAACGGTATGTATATTCACTCCGCCGGATGCTTCTGTTTCAAAGCGTCCATCAATGGTCGCTACGGCTTCTGCTAAAAGAGGTAATTCAAAATTGTCCAGCATAATGCGATCCACTTTCCCAATATCTAGCACCTTATGTAGTTCTACTAGGTTTCTGACTTCCACGGTGATAGGTAGAATCAATCCATTGTCTTTTTGGTATTTTTCAACCGATAAGATGGCTTCTTGAATACCTCCACAAGCATCGATATGATTGTCTTTTATCATGACCCGATCATATAAACCGTGGCGATAATTTTCGCAACCGCCCAATTTTACAGCCCATTTCTCCAAGAAACGGAGTAGGGGAGTTGTCTTTCGAGTATCCAATATTTTAACAGGTAAATCCTCTACCTCAAATTTGAAGCGATTTGCCATGGTCGCAATGCCACTCATTCGCTGCATCGTATTTAGCACCAATCTTTCTCCCTTTAATAAGGCTTGCGAATTACAATCCACAATAAAGGCAATATCTCCATAGCTTACCGCTGCTCCATCTTTTTTGAAAATTTCAATAGTAGAAGTGGGGTCTATTAACTCAAAAGTAAATTTGGCAAAGGCAACTCCTGCTAATACGCATTCATCTTTGACCAATAACTTGGCTTTGCTTCTTTCCGCTGGGTCAATGCAGGCAAGTGAGGTATGGTCTCCATCTCCTACGTCTTCTTTTAGTGCATCTAGAATAAAATGCCGCATCGTTTCTTCAGGAATGGGAGTATCTGGAATCAATTTTTCACTCATGGCAATGGCAATAGTAGTATGGCAATCGCTTGAAACTGCCCATTTGTTTATCTGTTTATGCGTTTATTAGTTTACCGTTTTTTACTATTTGGAATATAAAATTGCTGGTAATTTCCCTAAACGAATAAACAATTACACAAATAAACAAAGGGTGGATTTTATGCGATTGCCATAAGTAGTAGTCTTTTTTAAAATTTAGCGAATATACGGGTTTAAAGAGGATTAGTCAATGTACTTTTGATAAGGAATGCTATACTATTTTGATGAAGTTTCAATAAAAATTGAAAATTCAAGTAGAACGAGCAACAATTCTATGCAGAATGGTATTATATTGAAAAGAAATCCGCCTTATAAAAGAGGAGTTTATGGAGACTACAATAAAAAAGAAAATTACCTTAAAAGGAATACAGCACCCGATTGCAGAGGAAATGCGGCAATTTGAGCGAAAATTTCGGGAAACAATGTCTAGCGATGTGGCATTACTAGACAAAATCACCTATTACATCGCCAAGCGGAAAGGGAAGCAAATGCGTCCCATGTTCGTTTTTTTATCTGCTAAATTGTCTGGAGAGGTGTCGGAATCTACCTATATAGCTGCTTCTTTTATTGAAATGATCCATACGGCTACTTTGGTGCATGATGATGTGGTAGATGATTCCAATGAGCGGCGAGGTTTTTTTTCCATTAATGCGCTTTGGAAGAACAAAATAGCAGTGTTGGTAGGGGATTTTATTTTGTCTAGGGGCATGTTGATTGCGATTAAGCGCAAAGAATTTCGCTTCCTAGAAATTATGTCCGAAGCTATAGAACTAATGAGTAAGGGCGAGTTGTTGCAAATAGAAAAAGCAAGACGCTTAGACATTGAAGAATCCATTTATTATAAAATCATCAAAGGAAAGACGGCTTCTCTCTTTGCTTCTGCTTGTGCAGCGGGAGTCGCCTCTACCACTAAAGACGAAGCACTCATTGCCAAGGCAAAAGAACTAGGCGAAAAAGCGGGTATGGCCTTTCAAATAAAAGATGATTTATTCGATTATGGTACAGATGCAGTCGGCAAACCGGTTGGGAATGACATCAAGGAAAAAAAGATGACTTTGCCACTTATTTATGCTTTAAATAATGCTCCTCGCAGCACTCGAAATAAAATTATTAATATCGTTAAACGCAATAATAACCAACCAGAGAAAGTAGCAGAAGTAATTGATTTCGTTAAAAATAGCGGTGGTCTGGAATATACCAAAGAAGTAATGTACGACTACCGCCAACAAGCATTTGATATTTTAAATACCTTTCCTGAATCTCCAGCCCGACAATCTTTAGGTGATTTGATTACTTTTGTTACTGAACGGAAGAAGTGAGTTTTTTATCCACATCAGTTCACATTATTGGGTTCACATTAGAACACATTAGTCAAGTAGCTAATGTGACGTATGTGAAATGACTTATGTGTGCTAATGTGGTAAATCCAATGCCACAATATGCGAGACCTAAAGAGAACCAAAGCCCAATTATCCAGAGAAGCCATAGAACGATTATACATCGCCATGCGTCACTTGTTTATTCGAGGGAGTTACAAGCCGTTGGGCGTATCGGGCGAGGCGATGATAGAAGCCTTGCAAGCATTAGAACCAGAAATTTATGGTTCCATTAACGATCCTGAAAAAGTAGAATTAGAAGGATTATTCTATGTCTTTCAACGCTTACCGCAAGGCATAGAAGAATGTCGATATATCAAGTTGATCTCTAGAGAAGGCTTTGAAACTTCCAACTTCAAGTCCATTATTCCTGCCAAGCGACGTAGAGAATGCTATCGCATTGATGAGGAACAAATGTTCATCGAAATGACCAGGGGGCGGAGTGATATTTATGATATTTTGACCCACCTTACCTTTTTATATATAGAGGCAGAAAAGATTCGAGCCAATAGTATCAATCATCGTCGAGAGAAAAAACGAGAGTGGTTGATGCTAGAAGAAATCGTTTTAAATGAAGAGAAAGAAGATTCTTTTGATCGCAAAGTTGCCTATACCTATCTAAGTACCATTCTAGGAAGAACCTACGATGAAACGCTGGTGGCTTGCAAGCGATTTACCAACGCTACCAAAGTAAATAGCCTTTTTCACATTACCTACTGGCTAGGGCGTTTATCTATGGACGAGCATTTTGAAAAAAATGATCGAGAGATTACCTTCTCTTCTTCGCTTAGAGAAAACTTAGGACATCATATTTATGGCGAACTGTGGGCGCAAGGGATCAAAAAATACTTACAAGATCAAGATTTACTAGACAGACCGATCCATATCATAAGTGCCAATCTTCATAGCGTGATGAATTCCTTATACAGCACGGCTGCTAAGGTGAGTAAAAAGAGTGCTTCTTTGGAGGCGATTGCTGGCATTTTGAGCGTAGAACAAAATGATGATTTACGGGACAAAGTGAAAAAATATGCCTTGAAAAATGGAATGCATGAATTAGATGATAGCAGTGGTACTAATATCTCTGTACAAATAGTCGATACGTCAAAAATTGATTTGACGACTTTACCAAGAGAAATTTCTTACGATGAAAAATATGTCAAGGAGAGTCGCCCGGTCATTATCGTAATGAATTATGCGTTCGGCGAACAGGCATATGAAACGATGGACGAATTGCTCAAACCTTATGATTGGAAGTCTGACAAAATCAAATTACATATTGAGTCCATTGCCATTATGGGGAAGGCAGGCATCTTGGATGGGGACAAGGGAGATATTATGATTCCGAATGCCCATGTCTTTGAAGGAACAGCGGATAACTATCCTTTTAGTAACGATTTTTCTGTGGAAGATTTTGAAGGACATGGTATCAAAGTGGTAGGTGGCCCTATGATAACGGTAATGGGTACCTCTCTTCAGAACAAAGACATATTACAGTATTTCAAATTATCCTCTTGGAAAGTTGTTGGATTAGAAATGGAAGGAGCGCATTATCAAAAAGCCATTCAAGCAGCCTCTAAAATTAGAAATAGTATTTCTCCCAACGTGATTACTCGATACGCCTACTATGCCTCAGATAATCCACTAATGACGGGGAAGACTTTAGCATCAGGCGCGTTAGGGTTGGATGGGGTGAAGCCTACTTATTTGATTACTCAATTGATGTTGGAACGTATCTTAAATTCAGCATAGAGATTTAAAAAAGTGGCAATTAAGTAGTGTGACATTATTAATTATTGATTATTTTCCAGACGCTACTGAATACGCCTAATTAGCTAATAATCAGTAATTAATAATCAATCAACTGAAAAGCAAAGTTGTTAACTTATTTTTGTCAGACTACTTATTTTCACAATAACTGCCACTTTTATTTCATCACATCCCGTTCACTCACAACTCAATTACTCAACATCACCGGCATCACCAACATCAAAATCTCTTGATTTTCCATTTCTTCAACAGGTGTCAAAAT
>CALJIQ010000099.1 GCA_937973995.1 uncultured Saprospiraceae bacterium | reverse complement strand
CACATAAGAACACATAAGTTGGGTCACATAAAGCACATTAGAATTTCCACATTTGTTCTTAATCGCTCATATATTTATACTGAACACGGGATAAATATCCGATTTTCCAATACTGTTTATTTGTTGAATTGTTGAATTGTTTATCCAAGTATAGTTTGTAAACGAATAAACAGTTAAACAAATAAACGATTCAAGCATTTTCGGTAATTTATCCCGTCCGCAGTATAATAGTGTTTATTCCAATTTTTTTAGTTCGGTGTTAACCGTCTACCGTCAACCGAAAAAAGTCAAATCTGGTAAATACTTCCTTTCAATTTCCATATTCCAACAAAAACGCATACACCGCTTTCCACGCTTCCCAATCCTCTATATAAGAAAAAGAGCTATTATGCCACAGGCTACAAAAGGTGCCATTGGTCATCTTGATCGTATCTATCATCTCCTTTATTTCCTCCATCGCTTCCGCAGGGCTTAGCTTTAAATATTCTTTTAAGGTGACATCCATGATTTGGAAAGGATGTACCAATAAGTCCGTCCTTTCTTCTTTTGCTAAATCATACCAATAAAAAGGTTGACTGGTGCCCGCTCGAAAACCAATCTCATCAGCATAACCCATGGAATAATCCTGTTGAATGCCACTTTGTAGCAATTGACGATAGGTAGTAGGAAGATGTAATTTTAAAAAATGTTGACGGCTTCGAAGGATCGGTTGATTACTGATGTTGGCTAATGTTTCAATTTCGAGTTGTAATTGGGAGAAGGACTGATTAGATAAGTAAGAAGGGTGAATGCCAATTGGATACTGACTAGCTATCCGTTTAATAAGTTGCTGGAAGGCTTGGTTAGAAGGAGAGATGTTTTTATCATAAGTACTATATTTTCCAAGTAAAAAAAAATAAATAGGAGTAGAGTGGGAGGATTGATGCCACGTCTCAAAAAGTGAAAAAGTTTGATAGGGGTCTGATTTTTGACCACGAAGTACGGCGACTCTATTTTTTAAGTCAGACCATTTTGTTTTTTGTACCTCTCTAAATACTCCTGCCATATTTCTAAAAATGCCTTTATTCAAATACGCCCAAGCCATATCAATATCATAAGTAGGGACTTTTTTAAATCTTGTTTTTAGAGGGGGGATATTTTTAAATTGGATGAAAAACCATTGATATAATACATGAATTAGTTGATCTACGACAGGAATCTTGAGCACCCCTTCTTGGTAAGACCAACTATGCTGGGCAGTAAATCTTCCATGTGAATCAGGCGCAAAGGGTAAATACTCTTCATATCGACTAAGATGGAAAAAGATCGCTGCAAAAAGGTCTCCTTCTGGGAGGAGGTCTTCTGACTCAGCTTGAAAAAAGGCAGGAATTTTGTGATACTTAAAAAAAGATCTCTCTATAGAATGTATTGTTGTGGTGTTTAAAAAATCTGACCTCGGAATATACACCTCATTTTTTTTAATTCTACTCTTGCTATAGTTCAAAGCAAGCCCTTCATATTGCAAAAAAGTCTCCGAGTTATTGGTGAAATTATATTCCCATTCACACCATACTCCAAATACCTGATGACAAACATAGTGTAATCTAGGAGAATTTATGTCAGCATAAATCAATAGCTTCATCTGGATACGTAGTACCTTTTGAATAATAAGTTAGTATAAACTAGCAGTAAAGTAAGGATAAAAATAAAAGCCAAACAAGTTACAGTTTGTAAACACTTAGTTATTAATGATTTAAAAAAATTGCTTAATATTGTATTGGGGATTAAAGTACCCAAAATTTTAGGCACCGACATCATCAAAATTGATACACCCAATGACAAAGAAAGTTAAAAATAATGGAGCAGACTTAGGGGAAATATCAACCATTAGAGATATACTGATGGGAGGTCAAATGCAAGAAATCGAAAATCGATTGATGGTATTGCAATCCCAACTTGATGATTCTGAGATTCGATTAACCCAAAAGATGGAAAAAATGCAGGATGTTTTTTCTAATCAACTCTCAAATATGGAAGAATCATTAAAGAGACATGTAGAGGAATTGAATACCAAAATTGGTCGAAGTTCTGATCAAGAAAGGGTAAGATTAGGACAACTTTTAGCGGATTTAAGTAACCAGTTACTTAATCAAAAATAAACTTTGGTATTGATACTGCGCTTTTTCTTAAACTTTAACCATGACTCCTATAAAAAATAGAAACGCAGAAGAAATACGTTTAGATAAATTGAAGGAAATCCTTCTTGGGGACGAACGAGAGAAAATAAAAAATATTCAAAATAAAGTAGAAGACCCTGCCTATCTTCAAAAAAAAGTTTCTCCCGCTTTTGAAGCACAGTTCAACCAATTAAAGCAGAATTTTCCTAGGGAATATGAAGATAAAGTGAATCAATTGATTGATGAGAAATTGGAAAGTTCACAGGAGGCAATTGTCAATGTCATCTATCCTGTTCTGGGTAAGATGATAAAAAAATATGTTACCCTTCAAATTCAATCAGTTAAGGATGCAGTAGATGACCGTATAAAGAATACCTTTACTGCTAAAACCTTTTTTCAGCGGATGAAAGCATCCGTATTTGGCGTGAAAGAAAGCGATGTTATTTTTTCTGACTTAATTAATTATCAAGTCGAAGAAGCTTTTTTAATTGAGAAAAATTCTGGCTTAGTAGTCGGAACAGCCTCTAGGGGAGCAACGATGGACAAAGATGTAATTGCAGGAATGCTAACCGCTATTAAGGCATTTGGGGAAGACGCTTTTAAAAAAGAAGAACAAGATATATCTTCTATTAATTACGATTCTTATAAGATTATCCTCCATGGTTTTCATTCTTACTATCTAGCATTAGTTGTGAGCGGTTCCATTTCAAGCACTCAGCAGAATGAATTAGGGGATATAATTTTGGATTTTGGAGAAGCACACTTAAAAAAGATCAGCTCCCAAGATAGAGATACTTATGTTGAGGACATTTCAAAGAAACTACATGACAAATTCATTATAGACTAAGTTCTATAGTGGAACAAAAGAATCAACCATACCTTATGCTTAGTAGAAAAGTTATATTGACTGGCAGTTTTGGAGTTGGAAAAACCTCTCTATTCAGTCGTTTTATTCATAATACTTTTAGTGAAAAGTATATCACGACCATTGGGGTTAAGGTGGATAAAAAATTTATGGAAATTGAAGGGCAAGAAGTTTCCATTTTACTATGGGATATAGCTGGAGAAGTAACACAGGATAAAGTACCCAATTCTTACTTTTTAGGAGCTAGCGGAATTATCTATGTTTTTGATTTAACTCGTCCTTCCACGTATAAGAATTTACAGTCGGATATTGATTACCTGAAAAAGATATTACCAAGCGCTTTAATTAAAATAGTGGGGAATAAAAAAGATTTAGTAGAAGAAAGTACAATTGAGCAAATTCAAAGTGAGCTAGTTTACCCTACTGATATTATTACAAGTGCTAAAACGGGAGAGAATGTTGAAAATTTATTTACAGATATTGGAAAAGCATTTTTGTAATATCCTGTTCTACTTAATAATTAAAACATTCATTACCATTTAAATGTCGGAAAGAAAGCAGACAATGACCATGAACGCAGAAGGGGAGTTACTGACTAGCTGTGATTCCTTATTTCCAACCCATTCTCTTAGGAGTAATAACCTTAGAGATCAGTTTCCTTTTCTAGACAGTGTCTTCATTGAATTGCTTGATAATTTGGAAGTAGGCAAGGTCGTTAGCTTTCCTAAAGTAGCCACTAAACATCCATTTTTATCCGGATTTTATGATTATAGATTTCGATTGATACGAATTTATAAGGATAAAATAGGTATTCAATGGGAAGTAGTAGATGCTACTGAGAAATATAGTGCCCTAAAGGAAAAGCAACAATCCGACCACGAAGATGATATCGCCAAACAATGAATCCTACCGCCCCTTAACGCTGCCCGAGCCGCGTAGCGGCGATGGGCAGCGGAAGTATAAAATTATTTAGTTTACAGTGTACTTACTAAAATTTCAAATATCAATTTCAACAATTATGAGACAAATTTTTGTCCTTGCGCTATTAGCTATTTTCTTTATCGCATGTGGTGGACCTGAAAATGGCAGTAAGAAGGTCGCTAACACTAAAAAGAAGAAACCCGCAGCAAAAAAGATAGACGGTTCTAAGATATATAAGCAATACTGTGTCACTTGTCATGGAATAACAGGGGATATGGGGGCGAGCGGTGCTTTTGATTTGACCACGACTAAGCTCTCTTTAGATGAAAAGATAGCTGTTATTACCAATGGTCGAAATACAATGACTCCTTTTAAAGGATTGCTATCAGATGCTAAGATCAAAGCGGTCGCTGAATATACGGAAACTCTTAAAAAAGAGTAAGGAGATAGGGGGTAACTTTTACCTCAATCTCAAAACTAGACATTCCTACTTGTACGTTGTCAATGGTATGGATTGAAGCATAATTGATACGCTTCCAATGGGAAGAACTGTCAGAATACAACCAATAAAAAAAGGGGAATCCTTTGCAGGCATTCCCCTTAATATGTAGATAGTATAAATGGTTTCAAAACCGTAGCCCTGCCGTTGCACCAAACCACATCTTCCAATTAGCATTGGGCTTATTCTTATTGAACAAGGTATAAGTGGGCAAATTAGATCCAGTAAATGCTTCCATTTCGGATGGACGAATATTGGAAACGGACCAGTTGACCGTCGGTCCTATAAAAAAACTGGTCTTGTTCTTTCCAATGGCTATGTCATAAGAACCTTTTAATTGATGGAGCCAGTTTTTGTTTGGCGTCCACCAATCTCCCTCATTTACATGAGATAGAACCCACTCCAAATGTACGTGTTGCTTTTCACTTACAGGTAGTCCTGTACCAATACCATACCCTAAACTCCATACATCGTTTGTGAATCTATATCCGAAATGGATAATATTGTAAAATCTCCTTTTTCCAAATTTAAATCCAATATTGGAAAACAGGGATTCGCCACCAGCCAATTCTATTCGATTATATCCTTTCTTGATAAAGTTAAGTAAACCTATTGGCGTTCCTCTAACCTCATCTGCAATATTAATCAAACCATATTGGTTTCCTTTCACAAAGTTAGCTTTATTCACCAATCCTACCTGAATTTTTTCAATATCCCCGCCTTTATTATGAAATATAGCATACTGTCTTTGAACGTAAGATTTTGCTTTATTATAAAAAAGAGCTATTTGAATGCCCGCTCCTTTTGTTCGGATATAATTTCCGATAATTGCTAGTTGTAGTCCTGCAAAATCACCCTTTGCTATATTCAGTAAGCCCGCCATTTGCACGGCTTTGGTTTCATTGGTGATATTGACGCCGAGTGTAAACTGTAAACCTCTAGTATAGCCTTCATTCTTGTTGACCAGACCTGCGAATTGCGTACCACTCACTGTTCCTGATACCTTGTTATAGAGACCAGCTATTTGTAGCCCTTTCATATTATTTCGGATCGTATTCCCAAAACCGCCCACTTCAATTCCTTCTACGCCGCCATTGATTCCATATAAAATATTAAAAGAAAAGGTATTAGTAATAGAATCTGCTAATTCGCGATTGGTACTGATTGATGGGACGAGGGTTACTTGCGACATCTCTCGAAAAGGGGAATCTTCATAAAGATTAGGAATGATCTTTTTTTCTACTATAGCTAGATTTTGTAAAGAGTCTAATATCCAAGCCTCAATTGATCTAGGATGATGCAATAAAGCATAACTTTCCTTTTTTAATAAACTGATCTTGGTATAATTCCGCACGATCCTTTCAGCAGGTATTTCTATTATTTCAATAGGTATTTCTTGGGAAGCCAGGGTGATTTCGGGTTGGTAGATTATTTTATGCTCATCCACTCTTAATACGATGCTATTACCAATCACCGCATACACCACTTTGGTAGCAGCAAATAGCTCATTAAGCCCTACTTCTAAAGGAACCTGTATCACCTCTACACTAATACGTTGATTCACAGGAATAAACTCTCGACTATAGGCTATTGGAATTTGATAACGCTGACTAATATTGGAAAGAATAGATTCTAATCGATCGTCCGTATATTGAAAAGTTACGGTTTGAGATAAATCGACTGATTGAGCAGTACCCAATATGGGTGTACAACAAAGAAGTAAAAGAATATTTCTAAAGGCTCTTTGGAGCATATATCAGTCAAAACTATTTAGGCAAATTAAGTACAGTGTAATCTAAATTTTCTCATACTTTGCTCGG
>CALJIQ010000098.1 GCA_937973995.1 uncultured Saprospiraceae bacterium | reverse complement strand
CGTGGTATGGATATAACAATCTATACCCAATTATAATCCTATGAAAAGGGAGACCGCTTGTATCTACAAGCGGTACCTCCATTTTTTGTTAAACCGAATTATTCACTAAACCATTAAATTTTTTATGAAACACACAAGTTTATTTAACACGGATAGAATAAGGATGCTTCTCTATAAGGATAGAAGAAGGCTTATTCTAGGTAGGACAATGTTTGCATTCCTACTTTTACTATTTGCTTCAACTGATTATTTAATTGCTCAGAAGGTTTTTGACGGAGGTGGAACTGCAACTGGCAGTGGTTCTTCTATCTGTGGTACTTTCTTTAAAATAGGCCAATTCGAAGATTTAAATAATAATGGAACATTTGATGATTATGAAGGCCAGTCAAATAATTCTTTTTACAATGATGATTCTACAATTGGAAAAATACAATATACAGCCTGTCCTAATAAGAGTAATAAGGAAGTTGTAAAAGTTGGTATTGTTGACTTTGATGTAGCAGAAGGAGATACCTTAACCATTTATGAAGGATGTGGAACTGATGGAGAAATATTAGATGGTTTCCCTTTCTATAAAGGGAACCCAAAATTTAACTTACCAGGTACTTGGTTTAAAGCGAGTTGTGATAATGATGACGGTTGTTTAACTATTGTATTTTCACCGAATGGAGACATTAAAGGAAAAGGCAAAGGAATCTTATTCGATATTAGTTGTGAAGATAGAGAAATAGATATTACTTGTCCAAGTGATGTCAACCTTCCAAGTATTTGTGATTTAAATAATTCAGATGGAGTTGCAGCATTGTTTGTAATTCCTGCCCCTACTGATACCTGTAGTTATGATCCTGTGATCATGGGAAATGTCACTATTGATAGTGCAGGAGTAACCATCCCAACTTCGCGATTTACTGCAAAAACACTTAGTACAAGCTTAGTTAATAATTTTGATTTTACGGATCCAAATAATAATGGAAGTCTTGAAGTTGGAGACACAATATATCTATTGATGGGCGAATATACATTCAGATATGAATACATGAATATTCCAGCTACATCACCACTACCATTTTGCGAATTTGAAGTTGAAGTAGACGAAATCGCGCCCGTATGTAACAACCAGATAAATGTGAGTTTAAATTCAGGAAGTTGTAGTAAGATAATACTTCCCGACGATTTGATGGAAGGAGATGAATGTAACAACGGCTATACTGTCAATATTTTAGAAGGACCAGATAAGGGCAGTGATATACTTACTTATGAGAGTGTTGGTAGGCTGTTAAAAGTAGAAGTGGTTACGCCTTTTGGAAACCGTTGTTGGGGAAAAGTCTTAGTAGAGGACAAAGCACCTCCTATCTTTACTTGTCCGGACACCGCCCTTTATTGTGGTATAAATATTCATGCTAATATAGCTTCTCTATACCCGTCGGATGGAAAAGATTGTACAGAATTTACTTATGAGGTAGTACCTCGTCCTGCCATAAGTTTCGGATGTGGTTCGGAGCGAATGGGAATGAATAATGATCCTGATACTATTGGGGTGACGGAGCTAGCTTGGACGGCAATAGATACATTTGGAAATAGATCTAATGTATGTGTTCAAAAGGTATATCAACTAAAACCAAAATTAACTGCTAGTACTATTATTTGGCCAGACGATACCGTGTTTTATGGTTGTTATGATCCTTCTCTAATATCAACTGGTAAAACAGGTGTTCCTTCTTTCAAAGTTAATAATGATACAATACCAATAGAATACAGTTGCTTATTTGGGATTGAACCAAAGGTTTTAGATTTTACTACGGATTGCGATGGAGTCAGAAAATTTGGTAGGATGTGGACGATTATTGATTGGTGTGGAAGTGGAACTGGACCTTCTGTTATTCTATCTGACACCCAATACATAAAGGTGTTGGATACTATTGCACCTGAATTAATAGGCGTGCCAGATACTTTATTAGGATATTCAGAACATGGTGCATGTTCAGCGCATATCATTTTTCCACCCATAACTGTTGTAGATGATTGTCAATCTGCCACTAGTTATAAAGTGGTAGGTCCGTTTGCTACCATTCATCACGAAGTAGGAAGTACTGAACCCGATACGATGTGGAATGTACCTTTTGGAAAGCATGATTTTTTCTATATAGGTCAAGACGATTGTGGGAACCAGACTACTAAAACCATTTCACTTGAGTTAAAAGATACCATAAGTCCTACTGCGATTGCTGACGAACGTTCCAATGTATCTTTAACGAACGATAGTTTTACTTGGGTATATGCTACCTCCTTCGACAATGGTAGTACCGACAACTGTTGGATTGATCAAATTCTTGCTAGAAGATTGGATGAACCTGATGCAGATTCCACAGAAGCGCTAGGATTTACTTGCGCTGATTTAGGGGATACAATTGAAGTGGAGCTATATGTAATAGATGAATGTGGGAATATAGCAACTGTTACGACAGAAGTGATAATTGTGGATAATAATGGTGTATGTGATTGTAACCTAAATACTATAATTGAACTGCCAGAAGGAATTGAGTCTCCTCTTTGTACAGATGGTCCTCTTGCACTTACAGCTACTATTCTTTCAGATGATGATGGAGGGGCAGATAGTGACCCTATTGATCCTAATGATGCGGATGGTATTACTTATGAATGGGGAGATGGAGAGGATACTAGATCTATATCTGTTACGGAAAGTGGCACTTATACTGTTACTATTACTAGCGGGGAGGAATGTGGAGAGGCAATTATTGATGTTACGATTAATCCATCGGTTAGCATAGAACCTAAATCAGTTAATATACCAGATTTGGAACCGAATACCGAGGGAGTTGCCATTGTATGTTCTGATGATATCCTGTCTTTAGAAGCTCCAGATAATTTTGCCCATTATGAATGGCGAAATAGTGCTGGGGTTATTAATGAAGGAGAAGATAACATTATTGACATCCTTACTACTAATGAGACATATGTACTTACAGTAAGAGATGATAATGGTTGTACAGCTGAGTCTGCGGCGGTAAGTATAGAAGTAGCTATTCCTGATGCTTCATTTGTTGTAGAGGAAACAAAAGGAAATGACGATAGGGAAGATGGAATAATTTGTTCAGATTTTAATGGTGGTGAAACATTAAAATTAAGTGCTTCTGACTTAACTTTATTTGGATATAGTTGGACTAAAAATGGCGAACCGATTACTAATTCTGCATTCCTGGAAGATGATCCAATTGAAGGAGATGTATTTCAATTAGAAGTGACAAATAATTTAGGTTGTCGAAATGTGAGTGAGGAATTAGAAATTAAAATTCATCCTGAATTTTTGGTTAACATCAATCCAGGGGTATTGAAGATAAGTGAAGATAATGAAATTATTGCAGAAATTAGTGATGGTGATCCATTAGATTCCTATGAATTTCTTTGGTCTCTAAGTCCAGAAGACCCTAATTTTGGTAATAGTACTACTAACACAATTACATATCGTCCTGATGATCCAACAGAAGTAACTTTCATGGTTACAGCCTTTAGTCTATCTAATGGATGTACAGAATCTGATGATGAAATAGGGAAGCCAACAATTCCACCACCTCTAATGTCCACCCTCTCAGGAAAAATCCAAACAGAACAAGGACAAGTAGTAGAGCAAACCACCATCAGCCTAACAGGCTACGACATGCCACCCGCCCTCACAGGCGCAACAGGCAACTACGAGTTTACAGAAGTACCGATGTATGATAACTATACCGTAACACCAGAGAAGAATATGAATCCATTAAATGGAGTTTCCACTTTTGATTTGGTGCTAATGAGTAAGCATATACTAGGAGTTAAGGAATTAGATTCTCCTTATAAATTAATCGCCGCAGACATCAATCAGTCAGGGACTATTACTGCCTTTGACATGGTACAACTGAGAAAATTGATTTTAAATATTACAGACAAATTTCCGAACAATACGTCATGGAGGTTTGTAGATGCAGCATACGATTTCCAAGATCCAACTAATCCATTTGTAGAGGCCATCCCAGAAACCTACGAGATTACGGATTTGGAGACGGATATGACTTGGCTGGATTTTGTGGCGATTAAGATAGGAGATTTGAATGGAAGTGTTCAACCGAATAGTCTGACACCTTCGACTACTCGGAGTAAGGCTGGTACCTTATCATTTACTACTAGGCAAGAATTGGACAAAGATGAATCAACATTAATTTATCATTTTAGTTCAGAAAATTTTACTGCCATCAATGGGTATCAATTTACGATGGAATTCGATCCAAGCGTATTAGCATTTGATCGTGTGATAGCTACTGATTGGGTAGGGGAGGAGTACTTCGGTCTGGAGTACATTGATGAAGGAGTACTCATGAGTAGTTGGAATACAGGGGAGGCTATAGACCTATCACAAGAAGCGACGATATTTAGTTTGGCGTTTAAAGTGAAAGGAAAAATAACTACGGATGACTTACTCCAGATCAATTCTAACAAACTAGAAGCGGAAGCTTACCAAGCGGATGGAGAAGTACTAGAGGTGACTTTGAAACAGGAATTAGTGGTACCTGAAGTAGCGACGGATAAATTTGAATTATTTCAAAATCGTCCGAATCCATTTACAGGCAAGACGACTATTGGATTTAACCTGCCAGAAGCAACGACTATTGCTATGAGAATTTTCAATACAGAAGGCAGAATTATTAAAGAATACAAAGGTGCTTACGAGCGTGGCTATAATGAATTGATTATTAGCAGCCAAGATTTGACTCAGTATGGTGCTTTATATTACCAATTGGCAACCCCTACACAGATAGCTACTCGAAAGATGATTTATACAAAGTAGTAAAGGAATGAGTTAAAAATAACTATACATTTTGACTTGTAAATTTTTCCTCTTTCTTCGTTATAAAAAGCCTTACGTAGCTAGGCTATGTGCGGTTTTTATGCCTTGAAAGAGAAAAAATTTTCTGCCTCAAAAAAGAACATTTATTTATACCTCATTCCTGAGAGTTGAACCAAATAAAAACAAGCCGCAAATATAGAGTAGATTAAAGGACTTTGGTAGGAAGTGAGGAGTGATTTTCATTTTCAGCCTAAAGGCTTCTAAAAAATTACTCTTTCAGATAGTTGTCAAAAACTTGCCTAATTTTTTTGCACCACTTTTGGTCGAAAACCTACCACTTATAGGCAAAATGGATCAAAAAAAGTGATTTTAAGGTAGTTACCTACTAATTTCTTTAATATATAGTTATTTATATATATATTTGTCAAAGTTTTCTCATAGTATGTTTGTTTATTTTAGTTGTTGATTCCTGCATCTTGGATTTCCTCTTAAGATGCAGGAGTTTTTTTTTGTACCTACCTCACTCCTCACTCTCCACTACCACTTCCTCACTCCCTAATATGCGCATCGCAAAGTAGCCACTAACAGCATCTACCAAAATATGTAAAACGATTGGAATCCACAGAGACTCTGTGAGGATGAATATCCATCCAAATATAATAGCCATCAACATAATCTTAATCACTGCTTGGTGTCCTTGGTAGATATGACCAAAGGCAAATAAAAAGCCTGGAATAAGAATAGAAAGCCAATTGCCAATTAGATTATCTTGGTTCCACGCTAAGAAATATTGAATAAAGAAGCCTCTAAAGATAATCTCTTCACATACTCCTGCGGTAAAGGCTACAAAAAGAAAGTGTTTATATTCTCTCCCATCAGCTGGTAGAAATGGAATGTCTTTTTCCCATTTTTCTTTGGTTTGCTGTACTTTCTCCTCATTTCTTAATTCCCACCAAGTATTCAATGCATAGAGGGCAATAGATAATAGGGTCAAGCCCCAAGCTAAGCCGCTCATTTTGGGCCATCCAAATCCTAGATCTGTATAAAAACGACTATTGATCCACCATAAGGCAATAATAGCTGCCGTCCCTATCCATTGAAATATACCATTGCCATAATATATTTGAAGCTTCTCGGAGGTAGAGAACTCCATTTCTTTTATTTGTGGTTGGGATTGGAAAACAGCAAAGAGAGGTAAGACCACACCCATAATGAACAAAAGTATATGGTCTGAGGTGTTTAGGGCTATTTCGTTCATTGCTTTTTGTTGGGTGAAAAATTCGGAATGATATGGACTAATTTATTGCTCGACGGCTAACGCCGCCTCGCAATAAGGTTCTTTTAGAGGCATAGAATTAATAAGATTTTTTAAAAAAATCTTATTAATTCTATGCCTCTAAAAGAACCTATGCCGAGCTTGCGCAGCAAGCGAGGCATGAAATATAAAGACCTAGCTCGACAGATTTAGGGCATGCTTAAAACTTACTTTCTTTTAGTTCTAGAGAACAAAGAAATATCTTTATTAAATAAAAACCCGATAATAACTCCTACCCAAGAATTATAAGAATGAAGGTGGTCATACTGTTCAGGAGCTAATTTTTTTAGTTCAGGTAAGCGACTGCCAGGGATGTTGGGAAAATCATGATGCTCATTGTGGTATCCCACATTAAAGGTAATCTTATTCAATGGACCATAGTAGGAATAGGTCTCTTGTCCTTCCTCAAAAACATAATGTTCTGAGATAAAGTGCCCAGCAGTGGGGTGGATACTGCCCGCAAAAAACAAGGATAATAACAAGTATAGTAAACCCGTCCAACCTGCAAATGGTAAGAAAATTGCCATCGCTAGGACTTGGAAGGCAATATTATAGATTTGCCATTTTTCAATTTTGATGGGCTTTACAAAAATAGGACGAAAGGCATAGCCCAAAATTTGATTGATGAACCAGACAAACTTCCCAATAAAGCCTTTAAATGTTTTAGCTTCTACCACCGTAGGAATATCTACATCAACTCCATCTCTTCCCTGATCCCAATGATGTAGGGCATGATACACCTGAAAAGACATGGCATAAGGAAAAACAATAGGTAGGTTAGCTATAAGTGCTAGAATATTATTATTCCTTTTTGATTTAAACGCTAAATAGTGCGTGATTTCATGAATGGCTAGAAATAAAGCGGAAGAAATCGTCGCCCCCACAATATAAGTAACCAATAAGAAAGGCAACCAAGAGAGATGATGAATGGTAAGCGCCACGGTCAATTGGATGATGACCAATGCAACGGTGATGTATTTTAACTTTGGGTCTGATCCGAATAACTCTTTTACTTCAGGATGCGCCTTTAATATCTCTTTTCTTCTCGCAAAATGGGGTTCTCTATCATCTACCCAATAAAAATCGTCTGCTGGTTTTGTCATTCGACTAATTTTGAATGTTGAATTTTGAATGATAAATGAGTGTATCTATTCAAAATTCTCTCATTCAATATTCAAAATTGATGCGTAAATATCCTACAAATATCCCATTCTATATAGCTTTAGCGCAAATTTTACGCTGGGCTTACAGCCAAGGGTACTTTTACAAATACTTCAACGGGTACTCCATTAACAGCCGCATTGCCACAGAGTTCATCCACAAACAATTCATCTGTCAAATCATTTACACTAATTCCAGCATGTGCTTGGGCAATACCTAACTGAATATCCTTCCGATGATGCCCCCAACCATGAGGAATACTCACTACGCCTTCCATGATTTCGTCGCTTATTTCAATGGGTATTTCTACCTGACCCACTCTTGATTGAACGATAGCCGTATCTCCTTTTTCCAATTGTCGGTTTTTTGCATCATTGGGATGAATGAGTAAGGTACAACGATCTCTTCCTTTTACTAATCGTTGACTATTGTGCATCCAAGAGTTATTACTTCTTAGGTGTCTGCGACCGATTAATAATAGTTGGCCGTTGGTATCTGGGCTATCGTTTAATCTTTGTAAATCCTTGATATATAGTTCAGGTAAGAGGTTTATTTTTTTATCCAAAGTATGCAGTCTATCTGGGAATCTCGTTTTTAAAGGACCTAAATCAATACCATGTGGTTGGGCTTTTACTTGGTCTAATGTTAAGTCATAACCGCCCTTTCGTAAACCCGTGTCCAAAATCCTTTCTGGCGTGAGTTGATAGGAAAATTCTATTTTTTGACGCATGGCGGGATCTTCAGGAAGTGTATCGGCCTGCAGCCTTTTTGTTAATTCCACAAAGATTTCGTAATCGTATTTAGTACCCTCGCTTTTTTCAAATACAGGAGGGGAGAATTTGACCGTATCCCTGATCGCTAATTGATGGAAGGCGATGTCATAGTGCGGTACTTCTAAGCCCGCAGCAGGTGGTAAAATAATGTCTGCATGGCGAGTAGTTTCATTTAAATAAATATCTATGGAAACCATGAACTCTAACTGCTCGAATGCTGCTTCCATTTTCAAGCCATTCGGGACGGATAAAACTGGATTGCCACAAGAGGTGACCATCGCTTTGATCTGTCCTTCGCCCTCCGTCAAAATTTCTTCTGCTAGGGTAGAGGAGGGGAGTTCGCCTCCAAATTCTGGTAAGCCTCTGACCCTGCTTTGCCAGCGATTAAATCGGATTTTGCCTTTCGGCTTATTACCGATGGCATCAAATGCAGGCGTTGGAAACATCATTCCTCCAGGCACATCCATATTGCCGGTAATGATATTGAGGCAGTTGAGTAACCAATGACTTAAACCACCAAATTCGACGACAGAAACGCCTAAACGCCCATAGATGATGGCAGAGTTAGCAGCGGTAAATTCTTTAGTTAAAGTGGCAATCGTATCGGCAGGAACACCTGTTTTAGCAGCGGCAATTGCTATGGTGTAGGGTTCGACTAATTGTTGGAGTTGCGCTATTTCTTCAGCACTAACTAATTCCTTCAAGTGATTTAACTGCACCCAATTCTTTTCAAAGACCTCTCGTATCATGGCTAATAAGAGCCACACATCTTTACCTGGTTTTACAAAAATATGTTGATCCACTTTGGCAGAAGTTTCTGTAAATCTAGGATCAATCGTAATCACTTTTCCTCCTCGTTCTCGGATGGCTCGAATGCGCTTAGCAATATCTGGCGCCGTCATAATACTTCCATTGGAGACCAATGGATTTCCACCCATAATGATCCAAAAATCCGTCCGATCAATATCTGGAATAGGCAATAAACTAGGATGACCAAATTGATACATGCCCGCCAAATGATGCGGCAATTGATCTACTGAAGTAGCCGAAAAGCGATTCTTGGTTTCTAATGCCCGGACAAAATTAGGAGAGAATAAGGTCGTACCGAGATTATGCACCGAAGGATTTCCTTGATAGACGCCCACCGAATTTTTACCGTGTTTTTGCTGTACTTCTTGTAGCCGTTTTGCCACTTCATCAAATGCTTCTTCCCAACTAATTTGCTGCCACCCTGATTCTGTCTTTTTAATAGGATATTTCAAACGGTCTGGGTCTTCATAGATATCCTTTAACCCCAATGCTTTTGGGCAAATATGCCCTCTACTCAAAGGGTCTTTTTTGTCGCCTCGGATACTTACTACTTCTTGGTCTTGGGTTTGGATTTCTAAGCCGCACATGGCTTCGCAGAGATGGCAAGTGCGGTAGTGGGTAGACGGTGTGGACATAATATTTATATTTTGTTCAAATGTACTAAAAATCTTGGCTTTTGGTTATATTTGTTTAAACGAACAAACATACTATGGCGAAAGATTTATATCACGATGCGGTGAAGACGGCTTTGATGAAGGAAGGTTGGATGATAATTGATGAAAATTATCAATTAAAACCAGATCCCAAACTCACTTTTTATGTGGATGTACAAGCGGAGAAGTTTGTTCTAGCAAAAAAGAAGACGCAAGTAATACTTGTAGAAGTAAAGAGTTTTATTAGCCAGTCCAATACTTATGAATTGCACAGTAGTATCGGCCAATACTTGGTTTATAAAACGGCGCTCGAATACTTGAAATTCGATAAAGAAATATTTCTTGCTGTTCCAATTAGTATTTATAAATCATTGTTTCAGCGATCATTTATGCAATTTTTAATTGAAAAATATGAATTAAAATTGCTTCCTTTTCACCCGATCAAAAAAGAAATAATAAGATGAAAAAGACAGATAAATATTCTAAAATTCTAAGTCAATTTTTAAAAGACTTTGAGAAAAAGCATCAGCAATCCCTAAGTGGGTTTACAACTATAGCAATTATAGATAAGAAACACCATCATTATCAAGCACTCATCCGTGGATTTCAGGCAGAGACGGAAGCCTATTCTTGTAATATTCTTTTCCACTTCGACATCATAGGCGACAAAGTATGGTTTCAATGCAATTACACTGATTTATTAATCGAAGAAGAATTAGTAAAATTAGGGATTCCAAAATCTGATATCGTTTTCGGTTGGTTGCCGGAATATGCCCGTGAACATAGCGGTTGGGGTATCGGCGATAAAGCTGCCTAGTCCTTTTTAGCAATAAAATCTGCATACAATATTTTCCTTGTCAATAGAGTTTGAATAAAAAGTACCAGCCTCTGTTTATGAAATACTCTTTGCTCTTTCTATTACAACCTACAACACCACAAATCGATCATCCACACTAACACTCAAAGGAATAAAAGTTTTCCCATACCATTCTCCAAACAGGTTGATTGGATGCCCACCGCTGAGTGCTAATAGTTTCATCTGTTTGAAAGTACTCATCTTATTAGGTAAGATATGTTTATTGGTATCCATTAACAGCAATTGATTGCCTTCCATTACGGGGACTATATCTTCAATGGCACAGGGAAATTCTAATAACCAGGGATTAGCAGCCAAGGCAATCGCATAATTTTCTAAAAAGGCTTCTAGGTCAGCGAAGCCAATAATCCTTTTAATGGGTCGCTCCTTAATGATCTTTTTGTCCTTTACTAGGACTCGGATGGGCGCATTAGATGGATAATAAATAAGGGTTCCACTGAAGACCGCACCTGCGGTATAAAATTCGGTAAAATCAGTTCTACCCCAAGCAAAGTCTAGTACCAATCCATAGCGTTTGGTTTTCCAACCATATACCCAAGTTCTTCTCGATCTGAGATTATCTTCTTCTTTTTCGGAAGTTGCTAAGATCATCCAAACATCCGTAACGGGTATTCCTTCTTGATCCAATTCATTTTTGCGAATGGTGACGCCGGACATGGTGAGCACATCTCGTTGGAGTGGGGGCGAGAGTTGGTCTATATTTTTTAAGGCTCTAATGAGGAGATAGATATTGCCTAGTTCTTGGGTCACCTGCTCATACCAGTTTTCTTGCTGACCGATCAATAATCGGATGGTTTTGAGTCGTCTGCCAATGGCCCCTAGCTTGGCGTCCACCATGCGAGCCGAAATATCTTTCCAAAAATCAGGTTGTTGTTCTAAAGAGGCGAGACCTTGTCGAAGGGTGTCTTGTAACCAGTTCTCTAGTTCTTCCAAGCCACTACTCATTTGTTCGAGTCGCTTGGAAAAACTAGAAGACTGATTGGTGGATAAGGTACTTTTAGACATGTTGTAAAATTATTAATTACTGATTATTAATTATTAGCTTAGCCAATAATGAATAATAAATAACCAATAATAAGACCTTATCCATGATGCGGAGCAGGAATTCCTAATGCACTCAACGCTCTTTCTGAGGCAATCTGTTCGGCGCTTTTCTTGTTGAAGTCATCGGCAGTGCCGACTTTCTCTCCATCAACTAAAACGGCTACCTTGAATCGGTCTCTCTTCTCGAATTTGTAACGAGCAAGCACTTTATAGCTTACTTGTTTCCCATTCTTTTGAGACCACTCTAATAACTGACTCTTGAAGTTATCATCTGTGATTTCCAGTTCATGGATATCCAGATACCTTCTGAGCAAGTTTTTGACTACGTACTTTTTCGTTTGTACATAGCCTTTTTCAATGTAGATTGCTCCAACTAATGCTTCCACAGCATTCCCAAGCATAGAGCGGCTTAAACGAGTTTTATTATACTCCGATAATAAAACGTCTAGCCCCATCTTATCCCCAATGATATTTAGGGATTTACGCTTGACAATTTTGGAACGCATTTTAGTTAAGAACCCCTCGTTGCTGTTAGGATACTTTTTGAAAAGGTACTCCGCTACAATGGTACCAAGTACGGCATCTCCCAAGTATTCTAGCCGTTCATTGTTTTGAATGGCATATCCTTTTTGAGAATTATTTGACTTATGAAAGAAAGCCAATTTGTATAATCCCAAATTACAAGGAATGTATCCTAAAATACTTCGGAGTCTGCGGGTAAATTCTCGGTCTTCATTGCTTGAAAAATAAAGATTGAAGAACTGTTTAAAAATGTTAAACACAATAAATGAGTTTAAGCAAGGACGAAAAATAAGTTCTCTGCTTTTAAATGATGGTCTTTAAAGGTAGAAACCCAACAACAATCACTTGAAAACATCATAGGAGAAATTATTCTTTCATCAGTACTAAAAATGAAAAGTCCTGTATTGATTCCGAGAAAGTATAGAAGGTATAAAGCACGGCTTTATACGATAACTAACAGCAGACGTTAATAGTCCTTTCTATTGACGTTTGCTGGGGCACACCTTTTCTAGGAAAAAATAGCATTGACTGTTCTAAAATTTTAATCAGATTGATAGAGGCTAGATCAAGACTACGCTTTGATAGTCACTGAAAAAGTAGGAAGTAAAGAGAATTACCTTTAAAGAAGGAGGTAAGTAATCTAAAAAGACCAGCAAAGACGAACGGGTAAGAATACTTCTGAAAGGCTGGTATTTAACTTTTCTGATGGTCAAAAAACAAGCAAATCAAGGCTTGGTTATTTTTTGATCACCTCAATGTAGCATAAGGTAAATACAAATCCCATTTAATAAAATATTCCTCGTTGGACATTTATAGTCTTTTGAAAATTACAGATGCATTGTGCCCTCCAAAACCAAAAGTATTGCTCAATACTGCATTTACTTTCCGGGACTGTGCCTCGTTAAATGTAAAATTCAATTTATTATCAATTGCAGGATCGTCTGTAAAATGATTAATCGTAGGGGGTATAAATCCTTCCTGAATGGCCATGATCCCTGCTACGGCTTCTACCGCCCCTGCTGCCCCTAATAAGTGACCTGTCATGGATTTGGTAGAGCTAATGTTTAAATCGTAAGCATGGTCCCCAAAGACCTTCTGAATTGCTTTGGATTCTGCTATATCCCCTAACTTTGTAGAAGTGCCATGTACATTTACGTAGGCAATGTCTTCTGGGTTCAGTTTAGCATCAGCTAATGCCATCTTCATCACATTTCTAGCGCCCAAGCCCTCTGGATGAGGAGCCGTCATGTGGTGGGCATCTGCTGTCATCCCCCCGCCTGCAACTTCTGCATATATTTTAGCACCCCTTTTTTTGGCGTGCTCATATTCTTCTAAAATTAAAACAGCTCCTCCTTCTCCCAATACAAAGCCTTCTCTATCTACATCAAAAGGTCTAGAAGCGGTTTTAGGATCATCATTTCGAGTGGAAAGCGCCTTCATGGCATTAAATCCCCCAATGCCTGTCATCGTAATTACCGCCTCAGATCCGCCCGTTAGAATCATATCTGCTCTGCCCATACGAATATAGTCAAAGGAGTTGATAATGGCATGAGAGGCAGAGGCACAAGCGGAAACCGTAGCATAGTTAATGCCTCGCAATCCATACTTAATGGAAATCAACCCAGGCGCAATATCTGGTATCATTCGAGGAATCATGAATGGATTATAGCGAGGGATGCCTTTTCCGGTGGCATGTTCCGAGACATTTGATTCTAAAGTCCCTAAACCACCGATACCTGATCCCCAAATACAACCTGCTCGATCTAAGTCTATTTGTTCCAAGTCAATACCACTATCTTCTATTGCTTCTTTAGCAATAACCAACGCATACTGGGTGAAAAGATCCATTCGACGGATTTCTCTACGATCCAGATGATCTGCCATATTGAGGTCTTTTACCTCACAAGCAAATTTAGTTTTAAAATTTGTGGTATCGAAGTGGGTGATCGGACCAGCCCCGCTTCTTCCATTTCTTAGACCATCAGTATAATCTTTGAGGGTATTTCCGATAGGAGTGATGGCGCCTAGACCTGTAACAACAACTCGCTTCATTAAATTAAGGAGTGGATGATTTTATGGAATGGGATGGAAAAGGAAAAGACCACAAAATTCATAGAAGCAATATACAAACTTTTTCCCTTCAAGTAAAGTCAAAGTCATTGTTTATCACACCTTCCAATTTTAGAGTAGGAAGGCTATATCTTCAATTTTGTGGTCTTATAATTTATTAAGGTGCCTTAACTAGCAGCACCTTCAAGGTAGGCAATTGCATCGCCTACGGTAGCGATTGCTTCTGCTTTTTCATCCGGAATTGAAATATCAAATTCCTTTTCAAATTCCATGATTAATTCTACTGTATCTAGGGAATCTGCTCCTAGATCATTCGTAAAACTAGCTTCTGCAGTAACTTCAGACTCGTCAACACCAAGCTTATCAATGATGATCTTTGTTACTCTTTCTGAAATGTTTGCCATAGCAAATTAATTTAGTAGTAGTTAATAATATCTTCCATTTTCTAGATTTTACTTTCAAATAGGTTTTATCCCATTATGAAAGAGTAATCACTTCTAAATCAGGAATTTATTTTAACTGATCCTTATAGTATTTTCAATTACTGCACTCTTTAAATGCAGTGCAAAGTAAATCATTCATTACAGGATAACCAAAGGTTTTTTCTATTTTTTTGTCAACCGAAACTACAAGTGTCTCGTAAAAAGTTAATTATGAATAGTTATTTGTGCTATTTATTGCTGCTTTAATTTAATTCTTTGCTTCTGTAAAGGTAATCTGCTACTTTTACAAAGTAATTATTGTAAATTTTACACTAACTCCCCTATGAAGATTGTAGATCATCAGAATACGAAGATTGTTGCGACCGTTGGACCCGCTTGTAGCTCTTATGAAAAGTTGAAAGAACTAGCCCATGCAGGTGTCAATATTTTCCGATTGAATTTTTCTCATGGTACCCATGAAGATCATTTAAAGGTAATAGAGCATGTTACTGCCATCAATAAAAAGCATAATTTATATTTAGGCATATTGGCGGATTTACAAGGCCCTAAGCTGAGAGTTGGGAAGATGGAAAAAGATGGACTTCCTGTGAAAAAAGGAGATATATTAACCTTTGTGAATAAGGAATGTATCGGGAATAAGGATAAAATCTACATGAGTTATAAGCGGTTTGCCAAAGATGTGTCTCCAGGCGAAAAGGTGCTGGTAGATGATGGAAAATTAGAGTTTGTAGTAGATAGTACCAATGGTAAGGATACCGTGAAATTAAGGGTTACCTTCGGTGGCGTGCTTAAATCTAATAAAGGGGTAAATCTACCAAATACAAAAATCTCCTTACCCTCTCTCACCAAAAAGGATATAAAAGACCTCGATTTTATCTTAACACAACCCGTCAATTGGATTGCCCTTTCTTTCGTACGCTCTGGAAAGGATATGCGAGATTTGCAAAAAAGGGTAGATGAAAAAAATCATCCAGCGAAAATTCTTGCAAAAATTGAGAAACCAGAGGCAATTGAAAGAATTGATAAAATCATAAAGTATTCTAACGGAATTATGGTAGCTAGAGGGGATTTGGGGATCGAAGTGCCGATGGAAAAATTGCCTTCTCTTCAAAAGGAAATTATCAATAAGTGTATCCAAAGAGCTAGACCCGTTATCGTAGCTACCCAAATGATGGATAGTATGATTACCAACCCTACCCCTACCAGGGCAGAGATTACAGATGTGGCAAATGCCGTCTGGGATGGGGCGGATGCCGTCATGCTTAGTGGAGAAACTTCTGTGGGGGCACACCCCGTCAAGGTAGTGGAGGCGATGAATAAAATTATTGCAGAAACAGAAAAACATTATTCCATAGCTGGAAGAATGCCCAAGCCATCTAAGAAGTCCAGAACTTATTATTCTGATGTCATTTGTTTGAATGCTTCCAAAATGGCAACGGATATCAATGCCAAAGCCATCATTGGCATGACCACCTCTGGATATACCGCCTTTAAGGTATCAAGTTTTAGACCTTCCAGTGAAATTTTTATCTTTTCAGATCAAGTCCATATGCTTGGGACACTTAATTTAGTGTGGGGTGTAAAATGCTTTTACTACGATCGGTTTTCTACCACGGATGGTACAATCGAAGATGTAGTAAAAATTTTGAAAGATGCAGGGGAGATCAAGAAAGGGGAAATGATTGTTAATTTAGCTAGTATGCCTATCCATAAACGCTTTCGTACAAATATGATTAAGCTGACTCTAGTTGACTGATTTGGTAGATGGTGGACGGACGCTTCGCTGACGGTGGACGGTCTCAGTACATCAAATTCAAGTTCAAGAACTACATTCAGATGTTCTTGAACTTGAACTTGAATTTGCTATTGGTGTTTGAACTTAATATCTTATTCCCTTCCACTCAAATTCACTAAAATAGTCTCTTCTCTAGTGAAGTCTCTATCTATCGCATTATAGATAGCATCATGTATTTTTCTGCGAACGCCTAGTTTTGACAACGCTCGATTATGGACTTCTGGATGAATTCTATTGGCTAAGAAAATGTAGATCAATTGATTCTCAGGATCCACCCAAACACAAGTCCCTGTAAAACCATTATGACCAAACGTGCTGGCAGAAGCATTGGAAGAAATAGTGCTAGTCTGCAAAGGCATATCAAAACCTAATCCTCTGTGATTGCCGTGTTTGGCAGTTGTGAAATACTTGATGGTTTTTGATTGTAAGTATTCTTTCCCGCCATAGTTCCCACCATTTAGTAACATTTGAAAAAGGATGGCTAAGTCTTCCGCATTAGAAAATAATCCTGCATTCCCTCCTATGCCACTATGTAAAGCAGCCGTTTCGTCATGTACCGTTCCTTGCACCAACGTATTTCTCCATTTTTGGTCATCCTGCGTTGGGACAATCATATATTTAGGAAAACGGTTCAATGGATTGTATAAACAGTAGCGCAAACCTAGCGGCTTATAAAATTGCTCATTGACATACTCATCCAATCCCATTCCTGTTGTTGCTTCGATAAATTGTTGTAGGATGTAGAAATTCACATCGCTATAAAGAAACTTTCGGTATCTGTACTTATTTGGTAAGTCTAATCGATTAACCGCTTTCCAAATATCCATTTGATATTGTGGGTTGAAGTATATCTGGTCGGCTATTTTTTGACTATGTGCTTCTGTTTGGGTATTACAAAAATAGGTCGTACAATCTGTGCCATTCCTTTTATTTAAATAAGGACTAATGGGCATATTCTTTTGCAAACCTGATTTGTGAATAAGGAATTGTTTGAGGGTGATATTTTTTAGGGAAGAATGAGCGGGTAAACTCATTTGGTTCCCTATTTTTTCATCAATGGAAGCCATTCCATCTTCTTGTAATTTCATCATAGCCAGCGTAGTAGCTGCTGCTTTAGTTACAGATGCCACATCATATACATCCGACCGTTCTACTCGATGTTGCATCTCATAGGTATGGTGTCCAAAACTTTTGGAATAGACAATATGACCCGCCTTCGCTACTAAAACCTGACAGCCAGGTATTGCTCTTTGTCTAATCGCTTGATCTACTATTTCATCTATTCTATATAATTCCTCGCTATTCATTCCTACTTTTTCAGGAGTAGTTCGTCTAAGTCTATTGATTTGGGTGGTGTGGCTAAATGCATACGGTATCTGAGTAGAAATTCCAACTGGCATACTTCCACTAGCCTTTGCACTGCCATACAATAATTGAATGGCCAATCGCTCCGTTTTTTTATTTTTTTCAAATAGTTGAACTTGGGTAAAGTCCTCTGAAAATAAGTTAAGGTTCAAAGGATTACCAAAATTGATAATAGCCACCTCATTTTCCTTCGCTAATTCGTAAATGGAGTTTAAAAAGATTTTATTCTTTTCTGTAGATAGATCAATATGATCTATGGCAATTAAATAAATTTTATCCTTTCCTTCAAAAGCTAATGGATTGATGATGCCGTTCTCTTTTTTTGGTCGATATAGATGAGGCGTTGAATTAACAAATTCAAAAGCAGTTCGCTGTAAAGTGCTTAATTTTTCATGGCTCACATGAATGATATGTCTATTAAGACCATAGGTCGTTGGCAATGGAAGCGCATGTTTCTGAGAAGGAATAATGACTCCTGATTTTTCATATAATTTTTCGATATGACTTTCTGGAGTAGGGTATAGTCTAGCAATTACTTTATCTCTATCTAAAGATGCTAGTTGTTGATTCGGAAGATCTAGGTCTGCCTTTAATAATAATATTTTTCTTACTTTTTCTTCAATTCTTTTTATGTCAATAATATTTTGATTGACCAATTGCTTCAGTTGCTTTAGTACTTGATCTACTTCCTCTATTGGCACTACGAATGCATCTGCACCTGCCCAATAATAATCAATAAAGGTCGCTTTGGGAGATAATTTTCCGATGATTAATCCTTCAAAGTGTAATTCATCCTGAAGGTAATTCTTTAAAAATTCAGGCCCCTTTTCTGAAAGATGATCGGTATTTAGAATTTGATCATCTAATAAAATTCCAGATAAACCATTGTGCTTTAAATAGGAAAATTGCTTTGGAAAACTTTCATCATATACAAACGACCATTTGAGTCCTTGTAGGATGGAGAGTGTCTTTCGATCGTTCAGGGCAGCTACTTGATTACTGGCTCTTCTAAAAATGGCAGAAGGGTTTGTCTCATTATTTAAATCAGAATATGCCTGTTCTCCAGATTGGTGGAAATGAATATTAGGGGCGAAACTGCAATTAATACCTAAGGTCGTTATGTCTGCTAACAATTGATCTTGCAATGCTTCCTTTAGTGGGGTATCATTAATAGCACTTAAGGTAGCTGGAGTAGGAAGCTTGGGTAAATCTTTAAATTGATTATGAAGAGAAACCGTTTGATCTGAAACCTCCAATAAGGGGATAGTGGGGTTTCTTCTCAATTTATTAATACTGGTAATATAAGAATGAAGTGACAGATCTTTTAATAGAATGCCTGCGGGTTGAAGGTCTTGAATCTTTTCAATTAGTTGATTATCTAGTTCCTGTTGAGCTTGAATAATGAAGAGCTGACTTAGTTTTTCATCTAAGGTTAAGGCATTCAGCGTAGAATCGACCCAAGGGGTATTAAGTTGTGTGGTGGTGGTGTCAGAAAGGAAGGAGGATTCTGCGACAAGACCCGTAGTGGCATATATACTAATAGCCACTAAGAGGCAGAAGCACCTGCAGTTAATATTGTTCATGAGATATAAATTCCTAAAGCCTAATTGGCTCTACTATTAAGTGTTTAAAAAATTATTACTGGACCCTATACCGGGAATTTTTATTTTAACTTATCCTTCTCGTTGGAAACCACAGGTCGTAAAGAGGAGTGAAGCAATATAAATATTTAGGGAGGAGATATATTGCTTATTTGTTATACGATCTTTTTAAGATTTGTTTTATGTTTTCTTAAAATTTATTGGTTTCGAGGTTCTTAGCTATACTTTTAATACCAGATGTAATATATTAAATTTAATAATAAAAAACAATTTAATGTTGTTAAAAAATCCTTAGTGAGATAATATTTTTTTGTTCGACTTTATTAGACCTAGAGATAGCATAATAAAAAAATCGCGTGAGCGTACGCTCACACGATTTGCGAATTCCATTATTTGTGTTCTTACTTACTATTGCTATTGTCTATTCGATTGTTTTTACCTTCTTTTTTATCTTCTTTTTCCCGGTAAGCACGCTTTCTTCTAAGTCTGCTAATCTAGCTTCTGCCCGTTGAATCGCAGCTTCCTTATCAGAAATTTCTTCAGGTGTCATGCTACCATCTGCTTTAGCTGCTGCTACTTTATCTTTTGCTCTAGCAATTCTAGCTCTACTTTTTTCAATTCTTTTTTCTGCATTTGCTACTGAATTTTTTGCCTTTTGCCTTTTATCAGCATTTTTAGCTTTTGCCTCTTTTGATCTAGCTTGTCCAAATGCTTTACCTTTCTTATCTCCTTTACTTTTACCGTAGCCTTTTCCTTTTCCTTTTGACTTGTCTTTACCTTTACCAAGTGCTTTTCCTTCTTCCTCCTCTTCGTCATATTCATCATCATCATCGTCCTCGTCGTCTTCATATTCTAATTCCTCCTCCTCATCGTTGTCCTGTCTTTCTTTATCCTTATTTCCTTTTACCTTATTCTTGCCTTTTCCTTTGTTCTTTTGCTTCTTTGCTTTATTTTTTCCCTTGCCTTTCCCTTTCGCCTTGGCTTCTTCCATAGCTTCCTCCATGTCTTTTGCTGCGTCTTGAGCAGCATCTTGTGTTTTTTCTTTGACCTCCTTCGCTTTATTTTTTGCTTTAGCGTGAGCAGGTTGTGCAAGTAAAGCCCCTCCACTTAAAAAAAAGATACTTAGTATCAGACTGCCTATCCAAACTACTTTAAAATTTTTCATGGCTTCAAAATTTTGTCTTTGGTTATAGTTCCAAAGAAGGTGAATAATTTAATCCATTTAAGAAAATGAATTCAATTGATCTTATGACTAATTGATAGAGCAAATGTATCCTTCATCGGATTCTTTCCCAATTACAAAAAGTCGGATTTTTCAATTTATTTAATTAAAATTGGATTATGATAAAACTATCTAATAAACTGATCGTGAGTTGGTTAAGAGGAATTTATTATTGATTAAATTCAAAAAAAAACAGAATTTTTTAGGTAGGCGTATCCCCAACTTTAAAACTACTTAACTAATTTAATATTTTTTTTAACATAAATTAAGAGATACAGCGAAGGTCTAGTTTCAATTATCTATATCATCTAATTCTTTCAAGGCACTTTCTAAAGCTGCCTCTTTTGCTTCAATATCATTGGTAGCTGCATCCAATTCTTCACTGGATTCCTCTAAGCTTTCCACTTGTTCGGTAGTATCTGCAGTCGCTTCCGTAGCATTTTTAGTAGCACCTCCTCTGCAAGCAGTTAATAAGCCTACAAATAGTAAGCAGGGTAATAAGACGTTTTTAATTTTCATGATTCTTGTTTAGTTAGTTATTAATTGAAGTTTTGACAAAAACTCATTTAAGAACCCTTTTGCGAGACGGCGACTAACCGTCGAGCAAAAAAAGCGGAGTTGTCAAAACTCTAATTATGAATTGTCCTAAAATTAAAAAGAAGTAGGTGATATACTAAAACCAATAGCCACTATTTTTGTACAATTCCTATAAATCTGCTCATTTATGAAAAAAACAAATGCCTTGCGCTTATTAGATGCGGCAAAAATAACATACACCACTTTTGAATATGAATATGACCCCGACCATTTATCTGCTAAATCGATAGCTGCCAATAATGGTATTTCGCTCAAGCAGGTATATAAGACCTTAGTAGGCAAGGGAAATAAAACGGGGATTATCGTTGCCGTCATTCCCAGTGGAAGTACTTTAGATTTCAAAGCCTGTTGTAAGGCTGCTGGAAATAAAAAAATGACCTTAGTCCCTGTGAAAGAACTACAAGGATTAACGGGATATATAAGGGGCGGCTGTTCTCCTATGGGGATGAAAAAGCCCTATCCTGTCTTCTTAGATCAAAGTATGGATGCCCAAGAATTAATTTATGTCAATGCAGGGCAAAGGGGCCTATTAGTAGGACTATCTCCTGCCGATTTACAGAAAGTGACAAAGGGAATGCTAACCCATTTATCCAATTCATCCTTATAAATGTACACAGCACCGCCAAAAGTCCATAATTCAAGCGGTTCCTATACCTGAATTCACCTTTTTTTATATATCTTTAGCATTATTTATTTATTAGGTCGCTTTAAAACAAGACCAACAACTTTTTATCAAAGACTTTCATCATGGAATTAAAAATTAACGGAAAAATCCATAATGTAGATGTGGAAGATGGCATGCCTTTGCTATGGGTGCTCAGGGATGAATTGAATATGACAGGTACTAAATATGGTTGTGGAGTTTCCTCCTGTGGAGCTTGTACGGTTATGATTGACGGTGAAGCTACTCGTACTTGTACGCTACCTGCCTCTACGGCAGCGGGGAAAGATATTAGAACGATAGAAGGAGTGGCACAGGGTGGACAATTATCCGCCGTTCAAAAAGCTTGGATTGAGCACCAAGTACCACAATGTGGGTATTGCCAATCAGGGCAAATAATGGTGGCGGAAGCATTGCTAGATAGCAATCCTACTCCTACAGACGAAGATATTGATAAGGCTATGACTAATATATGTCGTTGTGGAACCTATCAAAGAGTAAGGGCTGCTATTCATACGGCGGCTAAGTGGCGAGCGGAGCAAACGACCCTACCGGGGTAATGTTGAATTTTGAATGATGAATTTTGAATGGGCTTACTGGTCATTAAAATTTTCATTCAAAATAAAATCTAAGCTAGCTATGAGAACAGAACAAGAAAAGAAAGAGTTTATCATACGTTTAAAGAAGCGTATTAAAGATTGGGTGATTAGGGTTTTAAATCTTTGTGAACAATTACCGCAATCTACCACTACTAGGGTAATCAATTTTCAATTAATAAAGTCTGCAACCTCAACTGGGGCGAATCATAGGGCAGCTTGTAGATCAAGGTCTGATAATGAATTCTACTCAAAAATGAGTGTAGCAGTTGAAGAAGGAGATGAATCATTGTATTGGTTGGAGATCATTGCTGAAAAAGGTATTTCGTGTAATAACAATGAACTTAATTGGTTAATTAAAGAAGCTGACGAAATAGTTAGAATCCTTGCCACTGCAAGATATAACTCAAGAGGAAATAGCCATAAGAAATAACCTTAACTAATTATTGACCGAAACGCCATATTCAAAATTCATTCATTCAAAATTCAAAATTAAATCATGTCTGAAATAAGAGATAACAATCATAAGAAAGAAAAAAAAGGAATGGGTAAGTGGACTCGCCGAGCATTTATTGCAACCGGTGTATTAGGTGGTGGTTTAGTGATAGCGGGTGTTGCGGGTAATATGTACTTAAACAATGCCATTACAAAATATTCGGGAGAGGGAATGGGTGACGGAGAATCTTTGAACGCTTGGGTGCGAATAGCACCTGACAATACGATTACCTTAGCCGTTCCACGTTCGGAAATGGGGCAGGGGGTCTATACTTCTATACCCATGTTACTGGCAGAAGAATTGGAAGTGGACATGAACTCCATAAAGGTGATACATCCACAACCAGAATCCCCTTATGCTAATACTGCTTTCTTAGACCCCAATCCTAGAAAAGCCTATGCTAGCTATTCAGTCATGCAGAAAGTGTCTGCTTTTCTGCCAGTAGTGGGTACGGGTGGAAGTACGTCAGTTAAGGACTTATATGACCATTTAAGAGGAATGGGAGCTACGGCAAGAGAAATGTTGATAAAAGCAGCGGCGGATAAATGGGGAGTGAAACCCGAAGATTGCTATGCAGAAAGTGCTTATGTAATCAATAAAAGTACCAAAGAGAAAATGTCTTATGGTTCTTTAGCAGAAGCAGCGGCAAAAGTAGAATTATCGGAGAATCCGCCATTAAAAGAACAAAAAGACTTCAAGGTAATAGGTAAAAGAGTACAACGATTGGACATTCCTGAGAAAGTGACTGGGGCAGCTCAATTTGGTATTGATGCTCGACCTGAAGGAATGGTCATTGCAGCTATTCGACATGCTTCTACAGTCGGTGGTACTGTTAATGGTATCTCGAATGAAGAAGAAGTGCTCCAGATGCGGGGCGTCAAAAAAGTAGTGCTATTGGACGACGGTATTGGTGCAGCAGTAATAGCTGACAATACTTGGAGAGCTAAGAATGCAGCAATGGCATTAGATTTAGAGGAGGAAGCAAATACCTTGGAAAAGGTTTCTTCAACAGATATTTCTAATATGCTCAATGAGGTGATTGAGAATAATTTATTTGCACCGACGGAGGCACATGGAAATGTATCTGAGGCTTTGTCTAATGCAGAAGGAGCAGTAGTAGAAGCAGCTTATGAAGTGCCTTATTTATCTCAATGTACCATGGAACCACTCAACTGTACATTGGTTATCAATGAGGGAAGTGCAGAAGCGTGGGTTGGTCACCAAGGCGGTTCCCTTGTAAGGGATGCGATCAATGCAGTAACAGGTACTCCTAAAGATAAAATCAAAGTCAATATTACCTATTTAGGAGGTGGTTTTGGGCGAAGAGCAGAATTGGATTTTGTGAAGAAAGCTGCGATGGTTGGTAAGCAGATGATGGGGACCCCTGTTCAATTAGTCTTTACCCGAGAAGAAGATATGAAAAACGGCATGTATCGTCCAGCAGTAGCTAGTAAGTTTAGAGGGGCTGTTGGAGCGGATGGAATGATAAACGCTTGGGAACATAAAATGGCATTGCAATCCGTTGGGTATTCTTCCATGATGCGGATTATGCCTGCTATGGCAGACAGTCCTGAAAATGATCCTCAGTCCTCTGAAGGTGCGGTAGAATTACCTTATGCATTCAAGAATAATTCAGTAGCGTTTGGAGAATTAGACTTACCTGCTATGCAGGTAGGTAATTGGCGTAGTGTGGGTGCTTCTCAAAATGGATTCTTTACAGAATCATTCATGGATGAGATGGCTCATGCCGCAGGTCAAGACCCGTATGAATTTAGAAAGAAACATATGGAGCAAAGTGATTTACCAGATGCGGATAGATACTTAGGTGTTTTGAATAAAGTAGCCAGTATGGCCAATTGGTCTACTCCTTTACCAGCAGGTAAATCAAGAGGGATTGCTATCTTAAAATCCTTTGGGTCTATTGTCGGACAAGTAGCAGAAATTACAAAATTAGGAGAGAAGCAAATAAAAGTTGATAAAGTCTATTGTGTTATTGACTGTGGACGAATCGTAAATCCAGATACGGTAGAAGCGCAAATGCAATCAGGTATTATCTATGGTTTATCGGCTGCTTTATTTGGCGAAATTACCATGACCAATGGGCAGATTGACCAACAGAATTTCCCACAATATGAAATGGTGAGAATGCAAACCTCTCCGACAGTAGAGGTACATATCATGGAAGTAGATGAATATCCAGGTGGGGTAGGAGAGCCAGCAACGCCACCTGCTGCGCCTGCAGTTGCCAATGCTGTATTTGCTGCTACTGGAGAAAGAGTACGATCTCTTCCTCTTATAAAACATGGTTATACTTTTGTATAGCTTTTAATTTCTTTCCATAGAAAGTTGGGGTAAAGCGGGGAGATGCCATGTTGGTATCTCCCCGCTTTTTTTTTACCAAACTCCATCTCCGTTTCCGCCACCACTTTTTGATAATCTATCAATTTCACATCTGATTACATCGCGTGTTATGAAGTAATCAGATTTTGCCTCTTGTTTGCTAGTACTAGTCAAAGAATTGTATTCAAGCTGTAATTCCTTTAATTCAGCTTCTAAAGATTCAACTGAAGGTGCTGCTCCACCACTCACCATTCGCTGGTTGTCTTGTGATAATTCAAAAGATTGAAATGTGTTTAAATTAGATTTGTTTGACATAATAGATTGTTTTTGCGGTGCTCATTTTTGATCGAGAATTTAATGAGACCGTCTAAAATTAATAAATAGTGTAAAAGGGGGGGGAAAATTAATAGGAACGTATTTTATTTTTAAAACCTATTCTCTACTCCTGTAGATGCTTACTTAGTTAACTCCGTTTATTTACAAAATAAAAGTAGATAGCTTAGAAATTATTCAATCAAACCTTTGTTTGACATAGTTTTTGATCTAGAATAGGAGAATATGAAAGGGAGGATATAATTAGTTTTGAATTGGAGGGAATGGCTTAATACAAGAAAAGGAGTTATACTAATGTAAAATGAAGGGAAAGATAGGTTATTTTGGTACGATAAGATGGGTAGTATTCTTGATGTGCTGTAGTGCGTTGCAGCATCTGTCTGCCAAAGATGCAACAATTGATAGTTTAAAGCAAGTTTTATTGACAACAAATTCTGATAGTATTCGCTATCAAATATGCAAAAAAATTGGAGACGCTTATTATGATGTAAATCTTGATAGTACCGTAATTTATTATCATAGAGCTATTGATTTTGCTCGGGATTTAAAATATAGCAGGGGGCATATTTCTACTTTAAGAAGTCTAGGTTATACCTTTTCAAAACGTTCTTCCAATTATAAAAAGGCCTTAAATTATTTTGAAGAAGCCTGTGATATTGCCAACAAACATAAAGACACCGTTTCTTTTACTTACCTATTGAGTGATTTAGGTGTTTTATACTGGAATAAAGGACTAAGCATTCAAGCTGCGGATCATCACTTTCGTGCCTACCAACTAGCGCAGCGGTTAAAACATCCAAGACTAATCATGAAAACCTGTATGAGTTTGGGGGTGTTGTATAATGAAGAAAGTGACAATGCTAAAGCATTGATGTTTTATCGTACTGCGATCCCCATAGCAGATACTTTACAAAGAAAACGGGTGAAAGGAGTATTATTAAATAATATGGGCAAGGCGCATCGGGATGACCTGAAGATGGATTCTGCTGCTATATATTTTAATCAAGCCCTAGAAGTATTTGAAGAGTTAGAAGACAATGACTGGAAAAGTTTGGTGTATTACAATATAGCTAAAAACCATTACATCTTAAAACATAATAATGAAGCAGTTGACCTATATATAAAAGCTTTAGAATTAAATCAAACAATTGATAATAAGAATAGAGAAGTAATGATTCTTACAGGTCTTGCTGAGAGTTATGTGGAACAAGAAAAATATCAAAAAGCTATTGAGGTAGCTAAGAAGGGGTTGAAAATCCTTGAGCAGATCGATACTAAATTATACAAGAAAGAACTCTACCAAATATTAGCATCGAGCTATGAAAAGCAACAAAAATATGAAGTAGCCTATCAAAATTTTCAACTCTATTTATTGGCAAAAGATAATTTATTGGAAGAGGAAAAATCCAATAAAATTGCCCAATTTACTCATTTGTACGAATCCGAAAAGAAGAAAGTAGAAATAGCTGAACTCAAGGTAGAGAACGCTTCTAAGCAAATGGAAATCAATCAATCTAAAAGCATTATTAGGTTGTTAATCGGTGGTTTTTTAATGCTTTTGGCTTTCATTAGTGCAGGATATTTTTATTTGAAAAACAAATCACTGGAAGAAAATAAACAACTTAGAGTTCAACTAACACATGATTTACACGATAATGTTAATAGTTCACTTAACCATATAAAAATAATAGCGGGGCGTCTGAGTAGAGGAGCATATTCTCCTACTGAAAAGCAGGATAACCTTCAACGTATCCGAAGTATTAGTAATGATCTTGTGAATAATATGCATGATTTAATATGGACTTTGGATGACAACAAAACCAAATTGGTTGACTTGTTAGACAAAATGGAAGATCATGCAAGTAATGTTTTCTCCTCACTTAAAGTCTCTTACTTTTTAGATAATGAAATAGAGTCCTCTAATATTACGATGAAGACAGATGTGAAAAATAATATTTACTCTATCTTTAAAGAAGTAATCAATAACATAATTAAGCATACACATCCTACCGATGTAGAAATCTATTTTTCTTTGGAAAAGGATGTTTTATACATGAGTGTTAAAAACAATACGAAACATTTGAAAACCCCGTCTTCTTCCTCTCAAATAGGTCTCAAAAGTATTCGTAATCGAGCAGCGACCATAAACGGAAAAGTAGAAATTCAAGAATTTGATCAAACCTATAGAGTAACTTTAAAAGTTCCATTATGATAAAAATTGCAATTATAGAAGATGATACTTTTATACTAGAAGAGTTGGTTTCCATAGTTAATAAGTCTGAACATCTCGAATGTATTATGTCGGCTAGTTCTGCTGAGAACTTTTTTAAATATTACAAAAAAGAGACCCTGTTAGATATTTTATTAACGGATATAAACCTGCCAGGCAAATCTGGCATTGAAGCCATTATGAAGGTAAAGGGGATTAGTCCTGATACAGATGCGATTGTACTATCTTCCTTTCATGATAACGATACCGTCTTTAAGGCACTTCGGGCAGGGGCAACGGGGTATATTTTAAAGGATACTCCTTTGGAAGAAATTGAACAGCAACTCATTGACGTTAAGAAAGGTACCCCTCCTTTATCTCCTGCCATCGCTAAACGTATATTTAAATATTTTGATGCCTCGTCTTCACAAGTCATTCAGAAACAACAATTGACTACAAAAGAGGTACAAGTATTAAAGCTGTTAGTACAAGGGTTAAGCTATAAAGAAATAGCCAGCCAGATGGAAATAACGATTAATGGGGCAAGATATCATGTGAAAAATATATACAAGAAGCTGCATATCAATGCTCGCCCACAATTAATGAAGTTGTACATAGATGGTCAACTAGACTTTTTTTAGCAACAATTACCTAGTACTACCCAAACATGTAGTAGGACTTATTTGGTTAACATACAGAAGACCGATACTTTTGAAATATCAAGCCGCACATAAACACCTAAAAACCTAAACAAATAATTTACTACAACCCATTCAATTATATAGTACAAATTTAAATAATATTTTCCCTATCAACACTCTTTTGTTCTCACCATTGTATTAGTAAATAGATTTTTCAATCACAATAATTTGTTTATATATTTTAGTGTATAAAAGTCTAAGGGAGTCATATCCCTTGTACAGATAAATTAGGTTTGCTTAATTTAATGAATCCCAGACCTATTAATATTTGAGACCTAGTCTGATTTTTCAGGCTAGGTTTCTGTGTTTTATGGGCCTTGGGTGAAAAAGGTATTCGAAGAAATCTTGTTTAATTCTGATAGATTTTAGCGTAACTTTGTGCTTATGTGCCTAGTATTAGGCGGCTATTAACATCACTAATAAAGAAACTATGAAAAAGCAATCCTTATTGATGAGCATATTTATATGCTTCTTATTTCAACTTTCTGCCCAAAATGTAACCTTAGAAGGTTATGTGTTTGAAGATAATAATCGTGGATACTTAAATCTAGTTACAGTAACCATTATAGACCAAACTACTACTACCCAAATAGGCACTTATACGACTAATAAAGACGGTTTTTTCTCTGCCACCGTACCTGCCGGAAAAGACCTACTCGTCAAACTTTCTAAAGATTTGTTTGTAGCCAAACAAGAAATAGTATCTACCAAAGGACAAGAAAGCAAAGTATATCTTAAATCCAAAATGGAGCGTAAACCGGGTTATATTTTCGATGTAACCCTTGCGGAAGCAAGAAATGCGGAAAATGTAAACGCCATTACTGGGGCACAAATAGAAGTGTATAATAACACAAGGGATGAAGAAACCTTAATTATTGATTCAATTACAGCTCCCAATTTTGATGTAACTTTTGAACGGGGAAATCACTATACGGTCATGATTAGAAAAGATGGATATTTTAATAAAAGATTAGAAGCCTATGTGGATGTGGAAGGGTGTATTTTGTGTTTTGAAGGCGTAGGAAGTATAACACCAGGTGTTTCTGATGTGATGACAGAAGGTTTTCAAATGGGCTCCGTCTTAGCAAATATAGAATTAGAACCTGCTCAAATTGGTAAGACCATTACCATTGATAATATCTATTATGATTACAATAGCTCAGATATAAGAGCAGATGCTGCGCTTGAATTACAAAAATTGATTGGCGTGTTGAAGGACAATCCTTCGATTATCCTAGAATTAGGCTCTCATACGGATTCAAGAGGAGGGAATGAATCGAATATGGAACTCTCTCAAGCTAGGGCAGATCAGGCAGTGGACTATATTATTACGAAGGGGAATATAAGCCCGACTAGGCTCAAGTCACAGGGATATGGGGAAACAAAGCGAGTCACTAAGTGCAGAAAATGTTCCGAAGCAGAACATGCAAAAAATCGCCGAACGGAACTTAGAATATTAGGTTTTGAAGACCATGATCCTTTTAAAAATCGATCCTTGGCGGATATTTTGCAAGAAGAAAGGTTAATGCGGGAAATTCAAGATTCTGAAATTATTGAAGTTCCTAAGGGTGGAAAGATACCAGAACAGATTAAGAATAAGGGGAATTGAGTCATTTGTCCTTTGTCATTAGGCTCTTGCTACAAATGACCAATGATTAATGACCAATGACCAATGACCACATACATGAAAGTAAATATTCCAGAGTCTAATCAGGAGAGAATAGTAATTGTTGGAGGAGGATTCGCTGGGCTTAACTTAGCGAAAAAGATCTGTAAATTGGATTACCAGGTGGTGTTGGTAGATAAATATAACTATCACCAATTTCAACCACTATTTTATCAAGTGGCTACTGCTGGCTTGGAACCGAGTTCCATTGCTTTCCCTTTTCGGAAGTTATTTCAATCAGAGAAAAGAGATTTTTATATACGTATTGCGGAGGTAAGCTCTGTTAATGCGAAGGAGCAATTTCTGGAAACTTCACTAGGCGTGATGAATTTCGATCATCTAGTGATTGCTAGTGGAGCAGATACCAATTTTTTTGGTAACGAAAACTTGGCAAAGCATTGCCTGCCCATGAAGTCAATGGGGGAGGCACTTCACCTAAGAAATGAGATTTTAAAAGATTATGAATATGCCCTTTCCACTAGGGAATACGAAGAGCGACAGGGCTATATAGATGTCGTTATTGTAGGAGGTGGCCCTACGGGAGTAGAAGTGGCAGGCGCCCTAGCAGAAATGCGGGCTTATATCTTACCAAAAGACTATAAAGAATTGAATTCTAAGGAGGTGGATATATACCTCATTCAAAGTGGGCCGGTCTTACTAAAAGGGATGTCAGAGAAAGCTTCCGCTGCTGCTTTAAAATTTTTAACCAAGTTAGGTGTAAAAGTTCAATTGAATTCTAGGGTAGTCAATGTGGACGGTGAGTTTGTTTATTTAAAAGACGGAACTTCCATACGGGCGAAAAAAGTAATATGGGCAGCTGGTATCAAAGGCAATACGATAGCAGGTGTGCCAGAAGAGAGTATGGTGAGAGGCAATCGAATTAAAGTGAATCGGTTTAATCAAGTAGAAGGACTCAAAAATATCTATGCGATAGGGGATGTAGCTTATATGGAGGAAGAGAATTTTCCCCAAGGGCATCCTCAGGTGGCCCAAGTAGCCATTCAACAAAGCAGGCAACTAGCCAAGAATCTTAAAAATACTTTAAAGCAGAAGGAATTACATCCGTTTAGCTACAAGGATAAAGGCTCTATGGCAACGATAGGTAGACATCTTGCCGTAGTAGATTTACCAAATTTTTCATTTACGGGTTTTTTCGCTTGGTTTGTTTGGCTGTTTATCCATCTATTAGCGATTATTGGCAGACGCAATAAGGTGATTGTATTTATCAATTGGATATGGAATTACTTCACCTATGACCAATCTTTACGATTAATCATGAAAGCCAAAAGCCCAAAAAAAGAAGTGGAAGTTAGTAACGAGGAATAAATCAACAATTATATCCAGCATCCAAAAAAGTAGCGGTAGCTCTTTCTTACAAGAACTACCGCTATTTAATACATACTCACATTTGAAACTTGTATAGTAAATCTATAAAATACATGTTCCGCTTTTAGAAATCCAAAAAGGATGCCAAATAGAATTTATATGTATTGCTGCTTATGTATTAATTGCTGATTGACGACATAGTCCACCAAAAGACAACTGTTAGTATGCCATTGCAGACTATATACATTCGCCAATCAAGGTATTCATTGATATTTATATCTAAGCGTTTCCAAATATATACTAGCAATAAAATTTTGTTAAAAAGGTAAGCGATAACGGTGGCATAAGCTATTCCCAATAATCCGTATATTTTTAATAACCACAAACTAAGCCCCAAATTGAGTAGCAGTTCAAAGAAAGCACTAACCACGAGTATATGGGTATGCTGCCGACTGTACAAAAAGACCTGAGGTAATAGAATTCTGCTACTAATAATTAACAAATAGCTGTTAAATATATAGGCAGATGGTTGAAAGGAATCATTATATACCAAAGGGAAAAGATAAGGACTAAGGATCATCAAAAGGATGGTTAAGGGATACATCCAATAGGAGAGTCGCCTTATTTGCTGCTTGATTTGGGAACGGGCTTCTTTCTCATTTTCTACGGCTAATGGAATCATCGTAGCTGCTAAAGCACCAATCAAAATACTTACAAATGGTAACTCTCTAGCACCATATCTAAAAATAGCAAATTGTTCTTCTTCGAAGTATCTTGCCACTAAAAAACCGTCCACATATTCCATCCCACTGCCCAACAACATATGCAGGCATAGAGGAGCGATAAATAACAGTATTTTGTTCAAAATATCGTTATCCAACTTTGCTTCTCCATATCTGATTAATAAACCAATTAACCAGCTCATTTTGATCAGACTCCATCCCACCAAACAAAGGAAAACCCCTTTAAGATTCCAACCTAGATAGATCGGAATAAATACCGCTAACAATTGTATGCCGTGTATTATCCACCCATATTGAATTAAGGCTTGGGATTGTTTTTTAAGGACATAGATATATTCAATTAATTGTGCTGGAGCATTGAACAAAATATACCAAGAAATTAAATAAAGAAATTCTATTTCTTGGTATTGTGTCAAATTTTTTAAGAGGAAGGATTGACTTACGTATAAGCCAACAGCGGCTATCAGGGCTGCACCTAATAATAAGAGGAAGAAATTAAAAATCACCTTTCCTTGTTCCTGTTGGGTATAGGTAGGGTATAAGCTAAGTAAGCCTTTTTGTCCTGCCGAGATCCAGAAAAAAGAAAGGGCATTCCCTAAAAAAAGTACGATTTCATATAAGGCGATATCAGCAGTCGATACACCAAAAATTTTGGCTAAGCCAATACCAATCAATAGGGTAGTGCTTATGCGAATAACTTGATAAAATTGCAGTGCATTTAAGGAAAAAACTTGTTGGAATTGATCCCAAATTCTTACTGCTGTCACTCCTTTTTTGCTTTAGAAATAGATGAGGAAAAGTGTCTTTGCAAAAAGGATAATTTGGGTTCGATGTAGGTTTGGCAAAAAGCCAATTGTGGGTTGGAGGAATAGTAGTTTTGGTATTTTTCTATATTCTTCTTAAAACCCTGGAAGGGTAGCACTTGTGTAATTAGCGGTTGATCGAATGCTCGCTGCAGAACTGGAAAGAGTTCCAAAATATCTTGCATTTGCATTTTGGAAAAACTATAAATAGCGGACCGATATTTTTTTCTCATTGTATGTTGGGACGTACTGCTATGGGTATGCAGATGAATTTGAAGCAAAGTTAACAAGTCAATTTGTTCTTTCCTATAATGAACGATTACTGCTTCCGAAAAAGTATCATTAGGTGTCGTTGAACTAATCCATCCTTGCTCGACTAATTGTACGCCTTTGATGGTTTGGAATACGGCTTCTGTACACCAGTGACAACCGCCTCCTAATCCGATTTTTTCCAAACTTTGCTTCATGGTTAAATTTTAAACGCAAAGACACAGAGACGCGAAGTCCCAACTATTCTTTGCGACTTTGTGCAAACTACTGTATACTTTTTGTAAAACCCGTCACTTGGCATCCCATCCCTTCGGGTTCAGAAGCTTACACTTCTTCATGCTACGTGACGGGAAAGGGTCTTTTGGGGCAGAAAATCTATAGTCCCGCTGCCGTAGGCAGCGATTTCAATAAGTGTACAATAGTGTGGACTTTGTGTCTTTGCGTTTAATTATTCTCTATATGATTCGCTTAACGCTGGTTGGAATTTGAAATTTGATGTTTGGAATTTTATCTCTAATGATGTTCTTTAATCAAATGTGGAAACTTCTTTTGAAATCGCTGTAGTCGAGGGATGGAAACCGCCCGAATATACCCTTGATTCGGATGTAATTTTTCATAATCTTGGTGATAGTCTTCGGCTATCCAAAACTTCTCGAATGCCATCACTTCGGCGGCCACTTTTTCAGGGGCTAATGCTTTATTTAAAGCAGCAACTTTCTCTTCAATTATTTTTTTTTCCTCTGCCGTTTGATAAAAAATGATAGACCGATATTGAGAACCTTTATCTGGACCTTGCCCATTTACTTGGGTGATATTTTGAGAACCAAAATAAACATCTACCAAAGTGGCAAAATCTACAATCTTTGGATCGTAATAAATCTCTACTGCTTCTGCATGACCTGTGCGACCTGTATTGGAAGATTCATAAGTAGGGTCTTTCGTATGCCCTCCAGAATAGCCAGAGATGGATTCTTGCACTCCTTTCACGCTCTCATAGACCGCTTCTACACACCAAAAACAACCTGATGCAAAGTAGGCTTTGCTTAACCCATCTTGGTTGGCTACTTTTGTTACAGGCGTGTTAGAGGTTTTGGTGGTGTTTTTGGTTTGACAAGAAATGCTGGTGATGACCAAACAGATCGAAAAGATGAATGGTAGTATTTTCATATTTTATTATTTGAGTGCATAACAAATTGGGTCAGATAAAACAACTCATCAGCTCACTCAAAGTGAGCTGATGAGACGCGCTATCATTCAATCTGCTCACTCAAAGTGAGCTGATTGATAATTTTGCTGCCCCAGATTGTTAGACACGCTTATTATTTGAAAGTCTGTTATCGTAGTTGTTTATACTTGGAACGGGATAAAAAAGTGATTTTACAATACTGTTTAATTGTTTATTTGTTGAACTGTTTATCTAAGTATAGCTTGTAAACGAATAAACAGTTACACAAATAAACAATTAGTTCACTTTCATAATTTTACCC
>CALJIQ010000097.1 GCA_937973995.1 uncultured Saprospiraceae bacterium | reverse complement strand
CTACTTAAAAATGACAAATCAAGCCTACTGTTTGCGTTCCCATTAAAGGCTGAAAAGACCATTTTTTTTGTTTCTTTTTTTTATGAAAATGAGGAACTAAAAAACCTACTAAACCACCAAAAGCATAGCCACCAATAACATCTGTAGGAAAGTGTTTTCCAGCTCGAACCCGAAGATACCCCGTGATAGCAGGTAGGGTAGCAGCAAAAGTCCAGATACCTACTTTAAAAACCTTATTAGCGTGAGGATGATAATCTGTCATTACTTTTGCCATCATAAAAGATAAAGAAGCTACATGAGAAGTGTGTCCTGAAAAAAAAGATAATCTCGCATTGCTCGTTTGTTTTTCTTCAAAAGGAAAAGTAGTATTATAGGCTAGAGGACGAGTCCGTCGAACTAGTTTCTTTACAGTACTAGTAAATGCAACATTAATGAGTGCAATCTCTGCACTCATTGTTATTAATGGAAGTATATCTTTTCTGGTATGGTGGTTACTAAGAAAGATAGACGGTAATACCAACACACCTGTTAAAAATATATCGCTGACTCGCTGTGCATTGGCAGAGGATTGTCTAGTAGCGTATCTATCAAAGGCATTAATATCGTTTACATTTAGCATACTAATATCGTTCGAAGATAATGGGGCAGGAGTATTAATAATCAGTGACGTTGCTAATAAACCAACAGAACTTATAATAAAGGCGGATTCATTCTTTAAATTGAAGTCTTCATAGGGGCTTTCTTCTTGTTGGTGTTCCGGGTGTCCTATACAAATATTACAAGGGTTTGTAGTATGTTGGGCTGTCAAATGTATTTGTGAAGTAATAAAAAATAGAATAATATATATTTTTCTTATGGGAATCATAATTAATTGTCTGCATATTTTAAAAATAAATAAAAGGATAGCATAAATGACAGTTCGTTATTGGTGGACTATAATAATTTTTTCTAAAAAGAGTAACCCATTTTGATCATCAGTCGATTGTCTAGGCTTTTCATCGGAATTTTATCAGTTGTAAAAAGGAAAGACAATAGAAATAGTTGGGTAGCGTTGACAGGGAGATGTACTGAAAAGCTATTTATTTTCCAGTGGACTCTGTGTGAGAATCTATTTTTGATAAGGGTAGGGGAGCGACCGAGATAAAATGATGAGTATGCTAGGTGGGACATAAGGTGAATTAAAATATAGTAGCGCAGATGGTATAGAATAAACCAAAGGCATCAACCTCAAATAATAGCTTTAGAAATTCATATATACCTCTTTACTGACTACCAAATTCTTTTCTCTAAGTATTCCCAATCACATACATTTCTTCCAAAGTAGGCGATTCCACTCCGCCCTTAGGTTCGAGCGTGACAGCAAAGGCTTGCGCATGAAGGATATGAGGTACTTCCACAAAATCAACGGTGTCAACAGGAATATCAAATACGCCCATATCTACAGGGGCACCATCTACGATTGCCCATAATTGATATTGCTTATCGGAGGCAGGAGTGGGAAGGCTACGGATATCTAGGTAGGTTTTTTGATTAGCCTCATTATAATAAATAGCTGCTACCGCATCAGGTGCTTTATCGGTGCCTTTCAATAAAATAGAGCGGTACGCATCATCTCTAAGGATATTCAGTTGCTGCTCTAGGTCTTGTCGTTGCTGTTGTACTTCATCACAGGCTAGTTGTTGGTTGATAAGCTGCTGATCTTTGGTAGTAATATCACTTCTCAAAGTAGATGCTTGAGAACCGAAATAAACAGCTGCCCCAATACCTAATAAAGATAAAAGCCCCAACAAGCCAGATAGCCAACCACTAGAAGATGATTTTTGAGTGGTATCTGACTTTGGTTGAATAGTAGTCGTATTTGGCGTATTACTACCTTTATCAGACTTCGCTAATTCATTAAAATGAGAAAGTATCTGCTGGTCTAAGCCTTGGGGCATTGGACGAGCTTTTGTTTGTGCATATTGTCCTAGCGCATCTTCAATGGCGACTAATTCCATTCGTATTTCAGGGTATTTTTGCATATAGCGTTCTACCTCCTGACGCTCTTGGTCAGAAACCGATCCGAGAACATAATTCTCTAAAATACCAGATGATATATATGCTTTAATATCCATTCTAAAGTAAGACATGAGTAACTTTTTTTGACACTCATTGCCTTTTTACATAATTTTTATTTTAATAATATTTCTATTATGGTTAAAATAGTCATTACAATAAAAATAGGCAAAGTGCAATCATTTAGCAAAGTCCGTAATTCACGGATAGCTATTTTTACTCTTGATTTTACTGTGCCTAAAGGTATATTTAACGCCTCTGTTGCTTCTTTTTGGGTGTAGCCTTGCAGATAGATCAGGTCAATTATCACTCGATATTTTTCGTCTAATCTACTTATTACTTGTTGTAATCCAACATCTTGAATTTGCATTTCTTCACTATGGGCTACTGCATTAGATACGGTTTGCTCAATACTTTCGGATGTTTGCTGTCTTTGAAATTTTTCGGTTCTGATTTTATCAAGTGCCGTATTTCTAGCAATTCTCAATATCCAGGTAAATAATCTCCCTTTATTAGGATCATAGCTACTACCATTCTTCCATATTTTCACGCAAGCATCCTGCATGAGGTCTTTAGCAATCGCTTCTGATTGCACCATTTGATAGATGGAACCGTACAGCGCATCTCCATATTTTTCCAAGATACGGGCAATAGCTTGTTGGTCTCCCTTTTGTAAAAGAGAGGTTAACTCTTGATCCGTATTGGAAGAATTTCCTGACATGGAATGTTTTAGGTAAACAAATGCTAATAACCTCGAACGAGCAAATGTAAGTAAGCTTTTCGATAAGATTACTATAAATCGAGTTTATTTTGATAAACTATCGACTAGCTTCCTATTCATATATACGGTTTCCATACTCTTTTTAGATGTTTTTTGAATAAAAATAATTTAAAACTACAAAAAAATTGATTTAACTAAAAAGTTGCCTTTTAGGTAGTTAGCCACTTATACCATTTTAATTAGAAATTAATTTCCATACAAATAATCCAAATATATCCTTTGAACCGTAAGTATATATGAACTAAGGTAAATCCATTTTAGGGCCTCATTAAAAAAAAATGGAAAGGAAGAAAGAAGCTATTTACAAATAGAGAGAATCGAGTAAACAGCCTTCTTTCTACTTTCTAAGCTAAGTATCGACAAACAAACATTTAATTCTTTTTATAAATGCTAGATCATACGATCTAACATACAGTCAATCGTTTGTCGGCATTCAAACTATTGGTAACAGTTTTAAAATTCGTATCTATGAAAATCAAGCGTACCTTCCTGCTAGGGGTAATCCTATGCAGCTTCTTAAGCCTCTTTTGGGCTTGTCAACAACCTGCTTCTAATATAGAAGTCGTAAAAGCAAGTTTTGGTAAACAAGCCTATCCCGAATTATTAAACCGACCTGCTGCTATACAATACGGACAAGAGTGGGATAACATTCAAAACACGTACAGCAAAGCATTAAATAGCCTTCGAAAAGATGCTAACAACCATAAAGCTGCGCTGCAAATGGCACAGGTTTTTATGATGGAAGCTAGAGTGACAGGAGAACACGGACATTATTATCCTGCTGCGTTAAAAGTGCTAGATGAGATCATTGCAGACCAACCAACAGATGGCAATATAGCATTTCAAGCGAAGTCATTTAAAGCTTCCGTGTTATTATCTCAACACGAATTTCAAGAAGCATTAAAGATCGCCAAAGAGGCAGTTGAACTATACAGTTTTAATGCTCAGATTTATGGCGTATTAACAGATGCGTATGTAGAATTAGGCGATTATGAAAATGCCGTAAAGATGGCAGACAAGATGATGAGCATCCGTCCGGATTTGCGCTCTTACTCTAGAGTTTCTTACCTAAGAGAAATTCATGGAGATACAGATGGAGCGATTGAGGCAATGGAGTTAGCTGTATCCGCAGGCTACCCAGGCTATGAAGAAACAGCTTGGGCTAGGTTGACTTTAGGAGAATTATACGAACAATATGGTTCCCTCCCTCAGGCAGAAGCGCAATACCAGCGTATTCTGGCAGAGCGTGCGGATTATCCTTTTGCAATAGCTGCATTAGCTGGAATTGCAGAAAAAAAGGGAGAACTAGAAGAGGCAGAATTACTATTAAAGAAAGCCTGCTCGATTATCCCGGAAGTAGGATTCTACGAACAATTAGCCGCCCTTTACTTACGTACCAATAGAGTAGAAGAAGCAAAGAAGCTGAATAAAGAAGTATTAGCTATGTTGGAAGATGATGTTATACATGGGCATAATATGAACTTAGAATATGCTAGTTTTTACATGGATCATGTAGGAGATCTAACCAATGCCTTAGTGTATGCTGAAAAAGAATTTGAGAAACGACCCAATAATATAGATGTGAATACCTTACTAGCATTGATTCATTATAAAGCCAACCAATTGGGGCAGGCAAAAACGTACTATCGAACAGCCACTCAAACAGGCTCTAAAGACCCTGACTTGACATTCCTGACAGACCGATTATTCAATTAAGGGAGAATGGAAAATGTGCTCCTGATATTGACAACATAAGTATCACAATTTTCCATGCTTCATTAATCACTTCTCATTTATTTACCTGAGTATTTGCTACTAATTACCCTAAGGTGATAGGGAAACGGTATGCCTACTCTTAAAATTATTTACCCTATGCTTACTACAGCAACTATTTATCTTAGGAGGGCAAAACTGGTGCTATTCCTTTTAATTGGAACGATCCTAGCCCATGCTTCCTCCCATCGGGAAGCCCCTTTAATTTCGAATGACCCTTTAGCAGATAATACCGATTTATATGCTTTTCGTAGTCCAGATAATCCTAACACTATTACAATTATAGCGGCTTATATTCCATCCGAATTGGCTTTCGGCGGACCGAACTATTATACCTTCGGAGAAAATGTACGCTATGAAATTCACATTGATAATGATGTGAGCACCCCTGGAGATGATGTGACGTATCGCTTCACCTTTACCCAAGAAAATGAAGATGGTTCTACTTTTTTCAATATTCGTTTGGGAATGCAAAATTTAAAAACAACTTATAAGGTTGAACGCAGTCTAGATGGTGGACAATCTTTTCAAACCATTGTGGAAAACGGAATTGTACCTCCACCCAATATTGGTCCACGCTCTATTGAAAGTGGGGCAGGATTAGGTTCTCCTAATTATTTAGCCCAGTATTTAAAAGGCGTTTCTTTTACTAGCACAGGCGAAACTACTTTTGCTGGTCCAGTAGATGATCCATTCTTTGTGGATTTGGGTGGCATATTTGATTTGGGAAATTCTCCAAGACAAGACGGTCCAAATAGAGATGCGTTAGCGGGTACAAATGTTCACGCTATTGCCTTACAGATACCCATTGCTAATTTATTGAAAAAGGGCGCACCTGCTCAGCCGACTTCCATTCTTGATTCTGATTACGTGATTGGCGTATGGGCTTCTGCTTCTCGTCCTGCTGTTAAAACCTTAACACCGGGGGGCGCACCTTCCTACTCAGGAGATTGGGTACAGGTATCTAGACTAGGAATGCCTTTGACGAATGAGGCAGTTATTCCAATTGGACAAAAAGATTTTTGGAATCGAATTACGCCTTATGAGGAGATTGCTGAGACAACAATGGATGAATACTTCTACAATCCTGAATTGGCGTTGTATATGGATGACGACCAATTTGGCGGAGCTGTACCTGCTTTCGCTTCTTTGCGCATTCAAACAAACTCCTTGGGTAGTTTTGATTTCTCTAATGGAGCTGATGGATTGTATGGCTTGAAAGGAAATCCAGCTTTGGCAGGTACGGCTTTAGATGATGCGGTGTTTGGTACTTTATTATTACCTGCGCCAGGCAAACCTCGTTCTGTAGATTTATGGCCTGCTTTTCATACGGGTGTACCCAACGTGATTCCCTACCAATTGGCAACCGGCAAAGGGGGAAATCCACTAGCGGCAGGAAAACCGTTTGTCAATAATTTTTTACCAAATGGTGGCGATATGCTTCGCTTGAACATGGCAGTACCTCCAACGCCTAGAACAGATCCAAACTTTAGTTCGCTTGGCCTAATACAAGCAGCAGCCATAGGACTAACGGTTGCTCCTTTTAATACCACAGCCGATTTAGAATTCATCCCCAACATGGATGGCTTTCCAAATGGTAGAAGACTGGAAGATGATGTGACCAGAATCGAATTACAAGCAGTGGGTGGGGCAGTCTTAGCAGCAGTTGGTTTGTGGTATGACGATTATGACCCTGCTACTTCTCCAAGTCCTGTAACACAAGATTTGTTAAATGTATTGACGTACTCTACAGGCGTTGAGCAGAATGATAAAGCGTTCTTTGATACGTTTCCTTATTTGGCATTGCCTTCTCGAGGAACGGATATTGGACAGTAAATTTTAGTGAAGAGTGTTGATTGAAGAATGTGGAGTGTGTAAACTATTCAATTAAAAAATATAGAAATGAAAAAATTTAATTTATATAAAACCCTTTTGCTGTCTATGCTACTTTTAATAATAGCAAGTATTACAGCAAATGCTTCCTCTCACAGGGAAGCCCCTTTAATCGCTAATGATCCATTGGCTGATAACGTGGACTTATACGCTTTCAGAAGCCCTGACAATCCAAATACGGTGACCATTATTGCTACCTATATACCGATGCAATTGCCTTTTGGTGGACCGAACTATTACAACTTTGGAGAAAATATTCGCTATGAAATCCATGTGGATAATGATGCGAGTGTACCAGGGGATGAAGTAACCTACCGCTTTACTTTTAATATTGAAAATGAAGACCCTACTACTTTTTTTAATATTCGATTAGGGGCACAAAATCAAAAAGCTACCTACACGTTAGAAAGAAGCGTTGACGGAGGGAGGTCCTTCCAAACCATCGTTCGTAACGGTGTTGTACCACCAAATAATATCGGTCCTCGCTCTATTGAAAGTGGGGTAGGATTGGGAACAACCTACGAAGCTTTATATCAAGGAGCCATCACTACTGCATCTACGGGGGAAACGGTATTTGCTGGTCCTACGGATGATCCTTTCTTTGTTGACTTAGCAGGTATTTTTGATTTAGGAGATGCGCCTAGACAAAATGGAAAACCTATTGATAATTTGGCTTGCTTAAATGTAAGTGCGATTGCCATTCAAATACCGATTAGTACTTTATTGAAAGCGGGTGCTCCTGCACAACCTACTTCTATTTTGGATAGTGATTATGTAATTGGCGTTTGGGCTTCTGCTTCTAGACCTGCTGTGACAACTTTAAGTGCAACAGGTGCGCCTACGACTAGTGGAGATTGGATACAAGTATCTCGACTAGGAATGCCTTTGACGAATGAGGCAGTGATTGCAATTAAAGATAAAGATTATTGGAATGCTATTTCGCCTTATGAGGAAATCACCGAGACTACTTTAGATGAATATTTTTACAATCCAGAATTGGCCTTGTATATGGATGATGATTTATTTGGTGGCGCTGTTCCAGCTTTAGCTCCCCTTCGTATCCAAACCAATTCATTGGGCAGTTTTGATTTTTCCAATGGAGCAGACGGTTTGTATGGCTTGAAAGGAAATCCAGCTTTGGCAGGTACGGCTTTAGATGATGCGGTATTTGGTACGCTGTTATTACCTGCGCCAGGCAAACCTCGTTCTGTAGATTTATGGCCTGCCTTTCATACAGGGGTACCCAACGTGATTCCCTATCAATTGGCAACGGGCAAAGGTGGCAATCCACTAGCAGCAGGAAAACCATTTGTCAATAATTTCTTGCCTAATGGAGGAGATATGCTACGCTTGAATATGGCCGTTCCTCCAACGCCTAGAGATGATGCTAATTTCAGTTCTTTAGGTTTGGTACAAGCTGCTGCGATTGGCTTAACGGTACCCCCCTTTAATACCACTGCTGATTTAGAATTTATTCCAAATATGGATGGTTTTCCGAATGGTAGAAGACTAGAAGATGATGTCACTAGAATTGAATTACAAGCAGTGGGTGGGGTAGTGTTGGCAGCCGTTGGTTTATGGTATGATGACTTTGATCCTGCTACCTCCGCTAGTCCTGTGACACAAGATTTATTAGATGTATTGACCTACACCACAGGAGTTGAAGAAAATGATGTTCCTTTTAGAAGTAGCTTTCCTTACTTGGCTTTGCCAGCAAGTGGTACGGGTAAATGTAGTGGAAAAATTATTGACGATATGCCAGATGAAAATAATGATGGGATGGAAGGGATGGCCGCTCAATTCTTTGTGTCTTCTAATACCCAACAAGCGATTGGCGTAGGGAATATCCAAGCAGATGGTTCTGTGATGTTAAACACTTTCAGAAATGTAGCAGGAGATGCGGATGGCATACACTATGATGAAGCAGCTGATGTATTATACCAATTGAATAGAATGAATGGATCTGTAAATGCGTATAGTAATGTCAATGCTAGTTTGATGAATGGCATGACTCCTCCATTGACTGCTTCTTCTTCAGCCGATTCTAAGAACGGTAGAGAGATTGCTGTAAGTGGTGGAAGACTAGTAGTCGCACAAGATGCAAATGATGCCAACGGAATGCGGAACCGATTTTATGTTTATAATGCGAGCCCAACTAGTATTCGCTTAGATAAAACCTACGATGTAGATTTCAATCTTTGGGGAATCCATGCTGCAGGAGAAACGCTATTTGCGATAGAAGATAACTCTGACCGATTAGCGATTTTTAATAATTTCTTTGCGCCTGCTTCCGGTGTAGTTACCCCTAACCAAGTAGTGCGTATAGAAAATATGGTACGTACCCACGGCCTTACGTATGTAGCGGATAGAGACATGATGATACTCACAGATGTGGGGGCAGCAAGTAGTTCAACTGACGGAGCTATTGTCATCGTAAGAGGATTCATGGCAGCTAGTGCAGATGGCTTCATTAGTGCAGATGAGCAGACTCGAATTGCTGGTGCTGCTTCTTTATTGGGTAATCCAGTAGATGTAGCTTTTGATAAAGGGAATAATATGATTTACGTAGCAGAAAGAGCCAATGGAGGAGGACGAGTATTGGGCTTTATGAATACGATGACTTCTGGCGATACTGCTCCAGCGTATGATGAATTATTTGCAGGGGCATCTGCCATTCATCTACCAGGAGAGGATACTGCAGCGGGTCCTATGTTAAGTACTTCCGCTCAATTATTTGCCTCTTCTAACAATCAACAAATGATTGGGGTCTATAATATTTTAGAAGATAGAAGTGTAGCGGCAATGGGCTTTAGTAATGTGTCTCCTAATGCAGATGGTATTTACTATGACGAAGGAGCTGATATTTTATACCAAGTAAATAGAACAAATGGTTCCGTCAATTCTTACGGCTCTGTCAATGCCAATTTAAGTGCTGGGATGCGACCACAATACTTAATGAGTTCTTCCGCTAACTTTAGCAATGGCAGAGAATTAGCATGGAGCAATGGACGTTTAGTAGTCGCACAAGATGCGAATGACGGAAATGGCAATACCAATAAATTAGTCGTTTATAGTGCAAATAACGGTGCCATTACTTTCCAGCAATCTTATAATGTAGATATCAACCTTTGGGGGATTCATGCAGAAGGAGAGACTTTATATGCGGTCGTTGACAATTCTAATCGGTTAGCAGTATATGATAATTTCTTTTCCAATACAGGTACCTCCATTAGTGCAAGTAGAACGATTGCCATAGATAACCTAGTAAGAACACACGGCATTACTTATATAGCGGATAGAGATATGATGTTATTAACGGATGTAGGGGCAGCAAGTAGTCCAACAGATGGTGCTTACATTGTCGTTAGGAATTTCATGGCGGCTAGTTCTGATGGGGTAATCAGCAGCAATGAACAAATAAGAATAGCTGGAGATGCTACTTGGTTAGGTAATCCAGTAGATATAGCTTATGACGCTGGTACGGATATGGTATTCATTGCGGAGCGAGCGAATGGAGGTGGTCGAATATTAGGGTACACGCTACCAAGTGCTTCTGGAAATACGGCCCCTATATATAACAACTTGTTTGCTGGTGCTTCTGCGGTGTACCTATCTGGAACAAACGGAGGTATGAGCGCATTTGCAGAAATGACAACCTTTAAAATGCGAACAGGAAGTATTGATGAAACTAGAATTACTCCTATCCAGCCAGATTTGGATAAGGCTATTTTGGAAAAGGTAAAAGTATATCCAAATCCAGCAATTGATTATATCAACTTAGAGCTACCTATTATTGATCAACAAGAACAATTGCAGGTATCTATCTTTGATGGTTTTGGAAGACAATTACAAGTCATCAATACAGACAGTGAGTTACAGCAAATTGATGTGAGTCATTATACTTCGGGGATGTACTATATTTTGGTGAATACCCCTTATCAGAAACGAACGGTTAAGTTTTTGAAACAGGCTCGTAAATAAATTTATTTAACCACATAAGTTCATATTAGTAGTTTCACATAAGTTCACATTAGTTTCCTTTTTTATGTGTCCTTATGTGAATCTACTAATGTGTCCTAATGTGGTTTTTAAAAAACAGTTACTTAGTTTTTAAAACACTCGACTCATGACTACCAAAATATATCAAAAAATAGCCCCATTACTGATACTCCCTTTTCTATTATTATCTCCTGAATTATTATTAGCACACGGTGTTTCTCCCG
>CALJIQ010000096.1 GCA_937973995.1 uncultured Saprospiraceae bacterium | reverse complement strand
TCTAAAAAATGGTTTTTCAAAACCATTTTTTAGATCGCTGTCTCCAAAAACCCTATTGCGAGGCGGCGTCAGCCGCCGAGCAAGTCAAATCTAATTCGTTATTTTAACTGGCAATTCGCATTAATTATTGATTAGCTAATTACACGTTTTCATTACGCTTAGAAATAATTAATAATCAGTAATTAATAATGTCCTCCCGCTTAAATCTATTTTATAATAAAATTAACTCGTCTATTTTTTTGTCTTCCCTCCTTAGTAGAATTGGTAGCAATGGGCTGGTTCTCTCCTTTACTATTTATTCTAATGGTAGAAGTAACGCCATTATCTTCAAAAAACTTTTTTGCCGCTTGCGCTCTTTCTATGCCTAAGTTTTGATTGTATTGGGTGGGACCTGTCTTATCCGTATGTCCTATGATTGTTAAAGCTTTATCAGGGTATTCTGTTAAATAAACCTTGACTGAATCCGCCCAGTACAAAAACGCTTCGCTCGGCGTAAACACGGCGGAGCTACTTTCAAAGTTCGCATCAGAAAAAACCATATTATCAAAACTATAACTCGCCCGCGATAAACGCTCATCTGCATTATCAAAAGTCTCTGGGCTATTTGAAAATATTTTGAAATCAACTGGATGCAACAACTCTTCCTCCCCAACTTTATAATCTGTATAAACTCTGTCTGGAGCTACTCCTCTTTCTGCTAATAACTCCATTAATTTATTAGCTCTCGCTAATCCCAGATTTTCAAATCTCCCCTCATGCAGTTCTGCTTCTGACGGACGGTAATAGCCTAAAATTTCTAAATTCTTATCAGGGTTATTCTCCAAATAGGCAGCAACACCGTCTAAGTATCGCTTATTATCATCCGTTATCGTAGGGATAGTACTGTTATTATTAAAAGCAAATTGTTCATATCCTTCTAATATGGGAGCGTTTCCATCAAATAAATGTAAGGTAGTGAGGCGATTAGATTCTATTGGAGCTACGGGGGCAACTACTGGTTGGCAGGGTCTTAACTTAGTTACATAAATGTACCTTGCTACGGTCGTCCATAAGAAGAGACATAGCAAGCCTAATAAAAGAGCTCTCATAGTAGTGTTGTCTTTGTAAGTAAATGGGAATTACTAATAACTAACTTTATGTATAACTAGTTAATAATCAATAATCAGCAATCTATATCCAAGTTATTTTTAAAGGAACTTAGTAGGGTCCAAACACTTACTTTTTAACCTAATTTGTGTAGTCTAATTTTCTTTCAACTCGGATAAAAGTACGTATTATTGCTAATTTATACAATAAGCGACAATCAAAACAATTTTTATAATTTAAAACTCAATACATAAATTGCTGACAATCTTCTTATTTTAGCAAAACACTGCCTTTTTGGGCAGGTAAATTTGTTTGGAGTTGTGCGCTCGTGAATCCAATCTACATGACACTGGTAAAACCACATTCTTTACTGACCGATTTTGATATTCATCTCTTTTCTTCGGGGAAACATTACAAACTCTACGAAAAGATGGGGAGTCATCTAATAGAAGTAGAAGGACAATTAGGGACTCAATTTACCGTTTGGGCTCCAAATGCCAAACAGGTAAGTGTGGTCGGTAATTTTAACTATTGGGATAAACAATCCCATCCTTTATATCCAAGATGGGATTCATCAGGTATTTGGGAAGGGTTTATTCCCAATCTTTCCAAAGGAGAATTATATAAATATTGTATCACGACCTATTATGGAGAGCAGTTAGAAAAAGGCGATCCTTTTGCACCTTTTTGGGAAGTTCCTCCAAGGACTTCTTCCATTAATTGGGATTTATCCTATGAATGGAAAGATGCAGATTGGTTGGCTCAAAGACAAGCAAAAGCAGGACAGGCTCAGCCCTATTCCGTTTACGAAGTTCATATTGGGTCTTGGAAAAAAGTAGCGGCTGATAAGTCCTTGAGCTATACGGAAATGGCAGTGGAAATGGTTGGCTACATTCAAAAAATGGGCTTTACGCATGTAGAATTCATGCCCGTGATGGAACACCCTTACTTCCCTTCTTGGGGTTATCAAATCACCGGATACTTTGCGCCAACTAGTCGTTTCGGTACCCCGCAAGAATTTATGTACTTGGTGGATGCTTTTCACCAAGCAGGTATTGGTGTTATACTTGATTGGGTGCCTTCTCATTTTCCAGAGGATGCACATGGGCTGGGTAAATTCGATGGTACTGCCTTGTACGAACATGCGGATCCCAAACTGGGTTTCCATCCTGATTGGAAGAGTCTAATTTTTAACTATGGTAGAAATGAAGTTCGTTCGTTCTTGATTTCGAATGCCCTCTTTTGGTTAGATAAATACCATATTGATGGATTGAGAGTAGATGCAGTGGCTTCTATGTTATATTTGGATTATTCCAGAAAAGAAGGTGAATGGATTCCTAACATCCATGGAGGCAATGAAAATTTGGAAGCTATTTCCTTTTTAAAAGAATTCAATATTGCGGTGTATGAACACTTCCCTGATGCAATTACCATAGCAGAAGAATCTACTGCTTGGTCAGGAGTCTCTCGCCCCACTTATACAGGTGGCTTAGGCTTTGGTCAAAAATGGATGATGGGATGGATGCACGATACCTTACACTTTTTTAACGAAGACCCTGTTAATAGAAAATACCACCATGATAAAATTACCTTCAGCTTAGTCTATGGCTTTTCAGAGAATTTCATGCTCCCTCTTTCGCATGATGAAGTGGTCTATGGCAAAGGTGCCTTAATTGATAGAATGCCCGGTGATGACTGGCAACGATTTGCCAATCTTCGCTTATTATTTGGCTATATGTTCACCCATCCTGGCACCAAATTATTATTCATGGGAGGAGAAATTGGACAATCCTCCGAATGGAGTATCGAAAAAGGAGTGGAATGGTGGTTGACGGAACACGCTACCCATAAAGGCATACAATTGTTAATTCAAGATTTGAACCAATATTATAAAAATACTGCTGCCCTATACGAGAAGCAATTTGAACCCGAAGGATTTGAATGGATCGAACATCACGATAAAGACAATAGTTTTTTGGCTTATATTAGAAAGGGAACGGACTCCCAAAAAGTGCAATTAGTCCTCTGTAATTTCACCCCCGTTACTAGAAAAAATTTCAGGGTAGGCGTTCCTCAAACTGGTATCTGGAAAGAGGCATTCAATACCGACAATTTGAAATATAATGGAAGCGGCACTTTGAATATACATCCCATTACTGCCGATCCCATTGGCTGGCATGGGCGTTCTCATTCCATTACCATTGACTTACCTCCCTTGGCGATGGTCGCTTTTGAAAGCTAATTTAATTGAGTGTAAAACAAAACGGGGGCAAACGAGCAACTCATCAGATGACTTTGGAGTCATCAGATAAGACGTTATCATTTCATCTGCTCACTCCAAAGTGAGCTGATGAATAAATTTGATGCCCCAGATTGTTTTACACTCAATTTAATTGTGTTAGTTCTGATGTTGTTGATCTAGTATTTTGTTCAAAATACTAGATCAGCAACATCGACCTAACATAATTTTCTCTGGGACTAGACCAGTTATGTTATCTCAAATTTGTATTTCTTAAAAATGGGTAATTTTTAAGAAATACAAATTTAGAGCTAACACAACATGGAGTAATCCTTCATTCTCTTCTTTCGCCAGTAAACGGCATTATTCCCGATCTATTCCTTTCCAACCTTTTCCGAACTATTGTATTTTTACGGTAAAGCTTAGAACAAACACTTACTCGGGTAATCCTTTGAACGTATGTTTAGGATTACCCGATTTTTGTTACCGCTGGATGAGATAGCTGGCATTTTTGAAATCTATTGATACCCCACATCTCCAAATCCCGAAGGGATTCAATATGAATAGCACCGTATGCAATACGGTGACATCATGTTTGGAGCAATTCCCAACTCTGAAAGAGTTGAATATCGTGAATTCAACCCATTCTGGGTTGGGA
>CALJIQ010000095.1 GCA_937973995.1 uncultured Saprospiraceae bacterium | reverse complement strand
ATTATTTTCTAAGCGTAATTAGAACGTGTAATTAGCTAATAATCAATAATTAGTAATTAATAATCAAACTTAATCTATGGAAGAAGTTAATCCAATTATACAAGAAGAAAATACCCCACCACCAACCACAAAAAGACCACTAACCTTTTGGAAAGGAGTGGGCTATGGATTAGTGATATTGGTGTCTCAATTAGTCGTAGGTGGTATCGTAGCAGCAGTGGCAATGGGTACCTCTGGAGAAGAGATCGGCTCCAATCCAGAAGAAATGATGTCCAGTATGATGGATTGGATTATGGGTATTGCGCTGCCTGTTTCTTTTTTATTGGCGGTGTTGATTTTATTGAGTAGAAGGAAATTACATCCTAGCGCATTGAAGTGGGACAACTCCTTTTTTCCGTTATTGTTTTTAGGCTTAGTAATGCTGGCAGGCTTTGATTATCTAGTGGGAGAGTTGATGACTTTCTTACCCAATTATGAGAGCATGCTAGAAGATTATAAGTCCATGTTTGAAGGCATTGATATGAAGTATTTATTGATTGGAGGTGTACTCATTGGCCCTATTTGCGAAGAAATCATTTTTAGAGGGATCATCGAAGAAGGATTTATTGAAACCTATGGCGGACCCACAGCAGTTGTTTATTCTGCCCTCATTTTTGGTGTGATTCACTTATTACCTTTACAAGTAGTCAATGCCTTTTTAGCAGGTATTTTGTTAGGATGGATTTATTGGAAAACGCGCTCTCTTTGGATCGTTATGATTTTGCATATTCTCAATAATTATCTCGCTTTCCGCTTTTCAGATTTGGATACTACTTCGGTAAGAGATTGGTTGGGGAATGATATGTTATACTGGTTAAGTTTTCCTTTGGCGGTGTTAATTATGTATGGTGCTTATCGGTTGTTTGAATCGCAGATTCCGCAGAAGGAAGAAGGATTTCGCGGATTAGATTTAAAAGAGTGAATTGATTATTTCAGATGTAGCAAGTATAGTGGAACACACGGTAAATCAGCGAAATCCATTAAAAATCAGCGGAATCTGCGATTCAAATTATCTACCGCAAAAAATAATCAAAAAAGCGAAATAGCAAAGGACGTTCTTCCGTGACAATATGTGCGAAGCCTTGCATATCGTGTTCAAAAGGTAGGACTTTATTATTAGAGGTTTTGAGGCTTTCTATATCAACTGTAATCATTTTTTTTCCATCCTTATTAGCGATGGCAGTCTTATCCTCTACAATTCCTTCTAACAAACCATAAGTACTGACGGGATATGCCTCAAATCGTATATTTACTTTTTGTCCTTTTTGTACTTTGATGGCATCTGCGGTGGAAATAAATAGCTTGCCTTTTAAGGTCTTTTCTGCATTGGTCGGCACAATAGATAAAATACGAGTACCTGACCTAGCGATATAATCTCTCGCTTTTAGATCATCAGAATAATACACCATACCGGATGATGAAGCAAGGATTAAATGCCCCTCTTTCCACTTTCGGATGGATTCTTTCAATTCAATGATTTGATTTCTAAAATCAGAACCTGCAGAGGAGTTGTTGTTTTTCCACCCTTGACGGATTTCTAATTTTCGTACCCCAATATCTTCTATTTCCCTGTTCTTATCTCTTATCTGTTGACCGATTTGGTCTTGTTCTCTTTCTAAGCGATTGACGGTTTGTATTCGATCTTGTTGGGTTTGAACAGCATCCGCAGAAGATTTGGTTTTTTCAATCAGCTTTTGGTATTTATCTTTAACGGGACCTTCAAGTTCTATTATCTCTTCTTCTATTTGATCAATGTGGGAGTTATGCTCGTCAATTTCTAATTTAAGGTCTTCGATTTTTTCATTTAGTCGATCTATTTTACTATCGTGATACCGAGAGACCCTAGTTAATTTATATTGTTTATGCAATTCTACAAAGGATAAATAAGCAGCTTCTACTGAGCCTAATTGTAGGGATTTATCTTGTTCAAATTCAACAAATTCTTCTTCAAAATCCTCCAAACCTTCTACTGTTTCTTCCAAAATATTAATATCACTAACCTTAGCCCCATCTTCTCTAAGAACAGCTATTACTTCTCCCTGTTTGACCGTGCTGTGTTCGGCTACTAAGTTATCCAATACTCCATGACGAGGCGAGATGACGGATTGCGGTGGCTCAGCCGTACTAATTTTTATAGGAGCTTTGACAATATCAGGATAGGTAAAGAAATAACTAAATAAACCTACTACAAAAAAGCCAAGTACTGCAATAGTAGTCCCAAATTGCACAATCCAACTAGGGGTGGTGCCAAGTATTTCTCGAAACGCAGCGCTACGAAGTTCTATATTATCAGTTTTCTCCAAGGGTGGGGAAGTGTTTCATTGTTTCAGTGTTCCACTGTTTCATTGCTCTATTGTTTCATTGTTTCAGTGTTCCACTGTTTCATTGTTCTATTGTTTCATTGCTGCACTGTTCAATTGTTCCATTGAATAATAGCAATGGGACAATAGAACAATAGAACAATAAGTCAATAGAACAATGAGACCATAGAACAATGGAACAATAAGTCAATAGAACAATGAGACCATAGAACAATGGAACAATAGATAGTTATTTAATCATTACACCTTTACAGTCTAATAACGGGATGGTGGTGAAATTCATTTCAGCAATACTACCTTTAACGAACACATATTTTTTATCGTACATGTGCCCTTGGTACATGAAGCTGACCCAATACTCATTCGCAATATCGAATAATCGGGTTTGTATTGGCTCAATCTGAGCCACTTGTTGAGGCCCAAGTTCTTCGAAGAAGTGTCGAAGGGTGGTCGTCCTCATTTTTTCGCCATTTATATCACCATAACCTCTAGAATTGACAAATACACTTTGGATGGGTTCCTTTTTCAAATTAATGATAAAAGCATCCCATAGTTCTTCTGTTTCATCTGGTCTTGGAACTATTGCGAGCGCTAATTGCTCTACTTTTAGATGCGGAATATCCTTCAGCATAGTGTGAAGCTTTTTGGATTTCATGGATATTTTAGTTGTTTAGGCGGGTAGGCGTTGTGGCATTATGGCTTTGTGGTGACATGGCTATTACTTCTAAATCGAGCAATTGGTAAAATAAATACCAATTTTTTAGAAGGATGATCTGCCAAAATACCACAAGGCCATAATGCCATAAAACCTGCCCACATCACTCATAAGTAAATTCAAATAAGCTGGAAAAATGAAATTTTAGTTGTCTCTTCACATATTCTATATCAACTGATGTGCCTAACTCTTTTGCTAGGCTAGTAACTGTCTTGTTAGTATCATTAATACCACAAGGTATGATAAAATTAAAAAAATTCAAATCTGTATTGACGTTAAATGCAAAACCGTGCATCGTTACCCATCTACTTAAATGTACCCCTATGGCACATATTTTTCGGTTGGGCATACCCGTTTCCCCTTTCAGCCACACGCCTGTGAATCCTTTGATTCTGGTGCCAGTAATTTCAAAATCTGCCAAAGTGCGAATAATTACCTCCTCCAAAAACCGAACATATTTATGGACATCGGTAAAAAATTGATCGAGATCAAAAATAGGGTATCCCACCACTTGACCTGGACCATGAAAGGTAATATCGCCTCCTCTGTTAATTTTGTGGAATTGGATGCTTCTTTCGTCCAATTCTTGTGTGTTCAATAGTAAATGCTCCATAGAACCACTCTTACCGAGGGTATAAACGGGTGGGTGCTCGCAGAAAAGCAGAAAATTTTCAGGGTTTGGACCAACTGGTTGATTTGCTTTAGCCAATCTGCGATTAGCAACCTTGGTATCAACTACTTGCTTTAGTAATGATTGTTGATAATCCCAAGCTTTTTGATAATCAATTTGACCTAAGTCTTGGTACTCCACTTTTCGCATGGGCGGCAAAAGTAAATCATTTTGATAAATGAGTCAAGATAAATATCTTTGAAGGAAAAATAACCGACGTTCCTGATTTTTGACTATTTCCAGACCTCCGAAGGCATAAAATGCCGAAAACAAAGGAATAAATTAAACTTTCTATAAAACGAATCGGTTATCTTCCCGTTAATTGTACTGTAAAAATAGATGAATTTTCATCCAATATTAGATGCTGGATGCCGTTTGATATTCAGATATCTTTGATACCAAAAACCTACCATTTCTAGTATCCAATAGACAGCATCTTATTTAGCAATCATAATCATAAATCCTTTAGAATATGAGGAATTTTATTTTTTTCGCATTTATCCTTTCCATTGTTAGTGTACAATATAGTTGTGGTGGAGGGGAAGGAACCGCTTCTAATGTAGTAGCCACCGAAGGAACAGAAATTAGCGGTACTATCTCTGGCGCATCCAATCTCCAAGCTTTTTTGGACAAACAAGGCATGTCAGCTACCAGAGTAATCGCAAAATCTGAAGTAGATGGAGACGGGAATTTTAAGATGAGCATACCAGATGGTATTGAAGAAGGACAATATCGTTTCCGTATTGGTGCTAAACGCGTAGGCTTAGTTTTTGACGGCTCAGAAAAGGCAGTTTCCATCAATGGGGCCTTAGCTAATATAGATAAATATGATTTTCAAATCACTGGGTCTACTACTAGTTCTGATCTGGCTGGTACTATGAAAGATATTTTATCAGGTGGATTAAAAGGGAATGATTTGGTATCGAAAGTGAAATCCGTTGCAAATCCCTATACGGCACTAATGATTGCTCAATCTGCTTTTAGAGGGGCTTCTACCCAAAATTTGGATATTCATAAAACGGTACTTAATAAACTGATGAATTCTAATGTGGAGAAGAGCTTGTTAAATGAGTATAGCGTTTATGTTGGACAATTAGAAAAAACTTTATCGCTACAACGAATTGCGGTTGGCAAAGAAGCACCCGATATTAGCTTACCTAGCCCAAGTGGTGAAGAGTATGCTTTATCGGATTTAAAAGGAAAAGTAGTGTTATTAGATTTCTGGGCAAGCTGGTGTGGGCCGTGCAGAAGAGAAAATCCACATGTAGTAAAAGTATATAACAAGTATAAAAACCAAGGCTTTGAAGTATTTAGTGTCTCTTTAGATGGTTTGGATTCTAGAACTAAAGCTCGTTTTGGCTCGGAAGATCAGGTTAAAATGCAGTTAGAGAATTCTAAAAATAGATGGAAGCAAGCCATCGCTCAAGATAAATTAACTTGGGCAAGCCATGTGAGTGATTTAAAGAAATGGGAATCTGCACCTGCTCAAACCTACGGGGTGTCTGGTATTCCTAGAACGTTTATGATTGATCGAGAGGGGAAGATTGCAGCGGTTGGATTAAGAGGGGCGGCTAGTATTGAGGCGGAATTGAAGAAATTATTGTAGTCATTAGTCATTAAGTCATTAGTCATTAGTGTTTCTATCGGATGACTAATGACTAATGACTAATGACTAATGACCATTGACTATAAAGTTTTCAAATACTCAATCACCGCCTGTCGTTCTTCCTCTTCTAATTGATCTCCAAAATAATGTCCTTCTTTCCCATACCCTGGTAAAGTAGTATTATATACTTTTTTACTACTAGCGCTCTTCTTTTTTTGGTATATCCAACCTATCTTTTCAAAATCATATTGTTCCGTTCGTTTCCAATAAGTAGGACGTTTCTTGCTATTCAAAACGCCTTCGATAGTAGGCACGGAGGCGTTGTGAAAAAAAGGGGCAGTTGCCCATATACCGTCCAGCGGTGGAGCGATATAGCCATCTTCGGGTTGTACGTAGGAATTGGGCTCAGATTGACCATACCAACTTTCGTTATACCAATCGGCTAAGTACATTTTGGTACTGAAATTTCGAGCATAGTAGGGGTCTGTTTTTACCTCGTCTAGGGCCACTAATTTATTGGGATAGGTTTCGTTCTCCCCATAGGTGCCATGGCAATTGCTACATTTTCTATTGAATAAGCGTTTGCCTTTTTTGGCTAAGGATTCGTTTATGGCTTTTGGGTATTTGGGAGGTTCTATGGATTCGATGTAGGCTAATACATCAATAAATTTTTGCTGAATGTCCCTAGCCTCTGTGCTATCTTGTATACCTTGTGTAGAAGCTTGCATGAGTAGCTTGGTATAATCTCCTCTGCCCATGCCATTATAATACAAGCCATTTTTCTTTTTTAAATGCCACCACGGTGGTACATCAGAGGCGAGTGTATAGCGTTTATCCATTTCATAGTTATCCTCTTCTTTTAAAGTCAAGTCATCAGGATTACGCCGCATGACATAGGCCTCTTCTAATCGAAAAGCAGGATTGACACCTTTGAATGGTGTTACAATATAGTGCATGGCTCGATTGTTTATATCCCCGAACACCTCATAGGCAGCTCGTTCTTTAGATCCTTTTTTAAATTTCATTTTCACCCTAGCATCCAATAAGTTGAAAAATAAGGATCTGTTCTTAGAAAAATCTTGTTCCAAGCCTCCCAATCCTTCAATATATTGCCCTTCGATATATCCGCCATGACAAGTAAAGCAATTACCTGAAAATACTTTGGTACCATTGGCATGTTCAAAGACCATGATGCCAGAGGGCAGGGTCGCATTCTCTCCAGTTCTATTTAAAATTGTATCTTTTACATTGGGTTTCTTTTTGAAGGTATCCCACGGAATACCCGATCCAATATAGTCCCCTGCTGCTAGGTAAGCCCTACCTGCTTCAGGATTTCCTCCCTGTAATTGAGTACTAGGTGGAATAATTTTTGTACGCCAGTCATTCGTAAACGCTATGCTGGGAAGGTTTTTATAAGGATTACAAGCAAAGAATAGACATAAAAAAGTAATAAATAAATAAAGTCGCTTCATACCTGAAATTTACTTTAGAACACAAAGTTTTAGCAAACTGTTTATAATATTTGTTTCTTTGATCTATCTCGTGATTCGCGGATGGTAGTGGTAGCGTTTCATGTGATTTGTAAAAGAATCTAATATTCTACTTGTCTGTGTTTAGACATTATTAAAAAAAGTGTTGTCTTACCTTTGTACCTTGCAAGTTATTTTTCTAGTTCATATATTTCTCCCCAATCATTTTATCATCCTTTATTTATAATTATGAGTTATTTAGAAGTGACAAAAGATGTCTATAAGAAAGCGGCAGAAAGCCCAGATATAGGTCTTTGTTGTACTACCTCTCCCATTTGGAAATTGCCAGAATTAGAAATGCCCAATATTATGTTGGAAATGAATTATGGGTGTGGTACTACAGTGAATCCCAGAGATTTAGCAGATAATCCTACTATTTTATATGTAGGAGTGGGAGGTGGCATGGAAGTACTGCAATTCAGTTATTTCAGTCGGCAAAAAAGCGGCGTCATAGGGGTGGATATCGTAGATGAAATGCTAACAGCTTGTTCTAAAAACTTGCAGGAAGCAGAAAAACTGAATCCTTGGTTTAAAAGGGATTTTGTAGAATTGAGAAAAGGTACTGCCTTAGAATTGCCGATAGAGAAAGAAAGTATAGATGTAGCGGCGCAAAATTGCTTATTTAATATCTTTGAAAAAGACGATTTGTACAAAGCGCTAAAAGAAATCTATCGAGTATTGAAACCACATGGACGACTGGTATTGTCTGACCCTATCTGTGAGCAAGTGATGCCAGCTAGTTTAAGAAATGACGACAGGTTACGCGCATTGTGTTTGAGCGGTTCATTGCCATTACAAGAGTATTTAGATATGATTACCTCTGTTGGTTTTGGTACAGTTGAGGTGCGCGCTAAAAGACCTTATAGAATCTTAAGTCCGAATCATTACGATACAGAAGAATTGATTTATATCGAAAGTGTAGAAGTAGCAGCAATAAAAGACCCTATGCCCGCAGATGGACCTTGTATCTTCACGGGCAAAGCAGCTATTTATTATGGCGACGAAGAATTATTTGATGATGATAAAGGACATGTCTTATTGCCTAATCAACCACTAGCCGTATGTGATAAAACGGCAGGGGCATTAGCGAATTTAAAGCGATCAGATATTCATATTTCAGAATCTACTTACTTCTACGATGGAGGTGGGTGTTGTTAAAACATGATTGTTGAGATGGTTGGATTGTCTGATTGTTGGCAAAATGTTGACAGTCCCTCAATCCCTCAGTCCTTCAATCTTTCAATCCTTGTAAATGTCATACTTCAATCCAGCAGACTTAAAGAAATTCGGAACGATCAAAGATCTCCAAGAAGAAATGGGCGGCAAGTTTTTTGAATGGTATAATCATGTATTTAAGGGGGATACTGCGCTAACGGAACGGGAGAAATGCTTGATTGCACTTGCCGTAGCTCATACCGTGGGTTGTCCTTATTGTATAGACGGTTATTCTTCCGCTTGCCTTGAAAAAGGTGCAGATGAAGAGCAAATGATGGAAGCCGTTCACGTAGCTGCTGCTATTAAAGGTGGGGCTACCTTAATGTATGGTCGTCAAATGATGAACCATGTGGAGAAATTGTCTATGTAGTTGAAATGATTGTTTGATTGCTGAGTCCACTCTAAAAAGTCTGTTTTAATGAAAAATCGAAATAATTACATTAAATATTTTTTTGTAAAGTTTTGATTTTTAGCAAAGTATAGATATGCCAAATTTTAAAAATTTGGCATATTTCGCTCAAAATGACTTTTTAGAGTAGGCTCATTGCTTGATTGTTTACGTGATGTTTGACAATCAGACAATCAGACAATCAGACAATCAAACAATCAAACAATCTTATCAATGTCTATCAAACAAAGAACAAAATCCCTAAAAGTAAGAGGGAATAAACTAGCAGATACTTTCTATCAGTTGAACGTATTAAGTGGGAAGGAAATCAAGGATGTAAAATTTCCTTCCTTCATAGAGAAAACGAAGTCGCTAGGACATACACCGTTACAACCTACCCCTTTAGAAATTTTTCAACTCAATATTGGGAAATTGTGTAATCAGACCTGTGCGCATTGTCATGTAGATGCAGGTCCGGATAGAAAAGATGAACTGATGAGTAAGGTTCATTTAGCACGTTGTTTGGAAATTATTGGTGCGGTGGATACCATTCACACGGTGGATATTACAGGGGGTGCGCCAGAGATGAATCCGCATTTTAGGTGGTTTGTAGAAGAAGTCCGAAAATTAGGTAAACAGGTAATCAATCGTTGCAATTTGACCATTATTATGGCAAATCCAAAATATCGAGATTTACCTACTTTTTTTAAAGAACAGCAAGTTCACTTGATTTCTTCCCTGCCGTATTTTTCTAAAAGTAGAACGGATAAACAACGAGGGGATGGGGTCTTTGAAGATTCTATTAAAGCTTTGCAACTATTGAACGAAGTAGGGTATGGTAAGCAGGGCAGTGACTTGATATTAGACTTAGTCTATAATCCGTCAGGCGCATTTTTACCAGCCTCTCAAGAAACCTTGCAAGCAGAATTCAAGCGTCAATTAAAACGCAAGTTTGATATAGACTTTAATGCCTTGTTTTGTATTACCAATCTGCCAATTAGTCGTTTTCTAGATTATTTATTAGAAACTGGAAATTACGAAGAGTATATGCAAAAATTGGTAGATGCCTTTAATCCCATGACGGTAGAAGGCTTGATGTGTCGCAATACCATTTCTGTAAGCTGGCAAGGCTATTTATACGATTGTGATTTCAATCAGATGTTAGATTTAAAAGTGGCGGCATCTAGTCAACATATTGATGATTTTGACCTAGACGCATTGAAGAGTAGAGCCATTGTTTTGAATCAACATTGTTATGGTTGTACCGCAGGGGCAGGGTCTAGTTGTGGAGGAGAGATTGCGTGATAGTTCGACTTGAAACCATACACTTTCACAAACTAAAATGCTACATGAATAGATTGTCGAGGTTTGTAACGTTGCATGCAGGTGTGTCTGAAAATCTTTTTAATCAAATACATCTCATCTGCGAAATCAATTTTATAAATCAACGGAATCTGCGATTCAGAACAAAAAAATGAGCAAACTATACCAACAACTACAATCCTCCCCCTTCCTAATAGCAGGACCCTGTGTAATAGAAACTCCAGAAATACTTCACGAAATAGCAACAGAACTTAAAAGACTACAAGAAAAATATAATATCCCCATCATTTTCAAAGCCTCCTTCGATAAAGCTAACCGCACCTCCATCCACTCCTTTCGTGGACCAGGTCTGGAAAAAGGCATCGCCATTTTAAAAGAAATAAAAGAGACTTACCAACTACCAATTACCACGGATATACACGAAGCCCACCAAGCCGAAAAAGTAGCGGAAGTAGCGGATATTATTCAAATACCTGCTTTCCTCAGTCGCCAAACTGACCTTATCGTAGCCGCCGCCCAAACCCATAAAATTGTTAATATCAAAAAAGCCCAATTTCTATCTGGGGTAGATATGCAGCATCCCTTAGAAAAAGCAACATCAACAGGGAATAAACAATTACTATTAACGGAAAGAGGGAATCTATATGGCTATAATAATCTAGTAGTGGACTTTAGAAATATCCCCGATATGAAAGCTTTTGGGTATCCTGTCATCATGGATTGTACCCATGCCGTCCAACGTCCAGGGGCGGCTAATGGAAAGACAGGAGGCAATCGAGAATTTGTTCCTTCAATGGCATTAGCCGCTAAAGCCTTCGGGGCTGATGGGTATTTTATGGAAGTACATCCTGACCCTGAACAAGGCTTGAGTGATGGACCTAATATGTTGTATTTGAGGGATTTGGAAGGGGTGTTGGTCCAACTTTTAGAACTCTGAAAAAACCACTTCACTTAAATCATACAAGTACCCCACTAGTCATTCAACTGCTAACTTAGGAAAGGACTTGTGTTATAAGTTGATTATTCAGCTATAATTTCCCAAAAACCTCCTACCTTTACTACTTAGTGTAAAACATACAACAAGCCAACATGCCACTAAGTAAAAAGAAGACAGCCACAGAGACGGTCATGGGAATGGATATAGGCGGAACGAAGACCAAAATAGGGATCATTAACCGCGAGGGTAAAGTC
>CALJIQ010000094.1 GCA_937973995.1 uncultured Saprospiraceae bacterium | reverse complement strand
CTTGTTTAGATTTGTAAGAATAGCGTTGTTCTAACAAAGCTAAATAAACACTTAGAAATTTTATAAAATTTGAGACATAATTTGGAGTTTTATTTCTTTTACAGTTGAAGGTAAAACCTTCGGAAATAGGAGGCACAAGGCGGAGACTTTGCGCCAGCAATCATTAAGGTTCTACCTTCATCAAATCCTCGCTGGCGAAAAGGTTTCACCTTGAGCCTCCTATTCAGAAGGTTCTGCCTTCATCAAATCCCCAATCAAAGCTCCATAAACAGCATTCGCCTTCAATACTTCCTCATTTCCCAATATAATTAAATGCTTTCGAGCACGCGTCAATGCCACATTCAAGCGCCGATCCACCCCTTCATGAGAAAGCGAAACCAAGGAATCCAATTGAGATAAACTATTCGTACAAAGCGATAAAATAATGATGTCTCTTGCACCACCTTGGTACCGTTCAACGGTATCAATCGTTACATGTCCAAAATCTAATTTTTCATCCAATAAATGTTGGCGGATTTGTGCAATCTGTGCTCGATAAGGCGTGATGACACCAATACTTTTTCCTGTAATGGGAATTTCATTGGCCGCATAAATGCGGTGAATACTTTGAATCAATTCCAAAATTTTCCAAGCTTCATGGCGATTGGTTTTTCGAGTCTTGCTCCCATCATCAATTGGGGTATCAATATACAAAACTCGCTTGGCACAAAGTTCATGTTCTAGGAAGGTTGGGTCTTTGGGAAGTTGATAGGTTAATTCCTCAATTTGTCCTTGGTGAACAGCAGTCGTATCAGGGAGGATTTTTAAATTACTTTCATAAAAAAAGCGGTTGGGAATATCCATGATCGCTTGGTGCATTCTTCCTTGATGACTGAGTTGGGCATGTGCCCAATGCCAACCATTTTTAATGCCCTGTTTATAAAGTCTTTCAAAGTAGGAATCTCTTAGGTTTTGTAATCCAATGGTTTTTAATTCCTCATCTTGCACCTCTGACAACTGCTCGTCTTGCAAAACTACGGCAGGCAATTGTTGATGATCACCGATTAATATAAACCGTTCGAAGTGGGGAAGCAACCCTACTAAATACGGTTCCAATAATTGGGAAGCTTCATCAATAATGACTTGGTGGAATTTTTTCAACTGGAATAAATCTTTTTTACCAGCCATTGAATTAACCGTACTCACATAGATTCTATGGTTTTCTAATAGTGCTTTTAAGTCTTTTCTAGTAGTAATGCCCTTCATCTTATGATCCAATAATTGGTCTTGGAATTGTGCCCCAGTTGAATAACGAGAACCGATACGTAAATAGTCCTCTTTGATGTTATCATCAATATTTTCAATGGCCTCACAAATTTCATCAACGGCTCGATTGGTATAAGCTAGGAGCAAAATATTTTCATCCGTATTTTTCCATAGGTAGGCGACAATATGCTTGAGCATCATACTAGTCTTTCCCGTTCCAGGAGGACCCCATAATAGGAAGTAATCTCTAGCATTAATAATTTGTTGATAGATCTTTTGTTGTTCCTCAGTTAATTCTTTAGGGGCAGTAATATTTTGTTGCAAAGGCATGCGAGGCGGATTCTGCGCCAATAACATTCCTCGTTGTTGGGGAGTCGCTTTTGCAAAGTCAATGAGTCCTTGGTATAATTTGGTGAATCCACTATCCATTAAATCATGTTCCAAATTCCATAATATCTCTTCTTCAAAAATGGCGGTATTGAATTGCTTAGAACGCAGACGAACGACTACTTCTTTGTTGGTAATCCTAATAATGGTACATTTAAAAACCTGATCTTTAAGCGGCGTATCTTCTAGTTTTCTATAAGGATATAAAAAGCCAATATCGCCCCTTCTAAAATTAGCCAAATCGTTGGTGGCAACCGTTTTAGCAAAAGTGATTTTTGGGTCTTCTTCTTTTAATGTCGTTTCCTTTATTTCCAAACAGCTAATAATGTCAAAGTCTTCTTCTTTTTGTTGGTAGCTGTCCAACCAAATCGCAGCCTGCCCATTGCGTTTATGGGAACCATGTATGCCCGTTTTAGCGATTTGATGTTCTCTAGCAATGAAGCTAGTGAATAAGGAGAAATATTTTCGCTCTATGGGATTGAGTGCTTCGAAGGTAGTGGCAAAGGCCGCCATATCCCTTTTAGTGAAACCTGTTAAATGCGGGAATTTATCTGGGTGTAAATGCCTCAATATAGTAGGGTTCACCAAATCTCCATCTCTCATATTTACCAATGCCTGTTCGATTGCTAATAATTGATTGCGCAATTGAATAGCTTCATATTGCTGGGCTTTAATGGTAGGGGCAAAGCGCAAAGGTCGTTGCTCCGCACCTGAGTATAAAATATAATTAGTGGGTTGGATCGTCTTACCATAGGTAGATCGAATTAGCAAATCATACAGTAGGGTTTGCGTATAGTGACTATGGTTAATCCCATATTGATTAGGTCGATATACTTTCCCACTTTTTAATTCAATAATGGTGGCTTTCTCCTCTTCTTCTAAATTATTATAAAAGACATCCAAACGTCCTTGTAAGCCATATTGAGAAGAATAAAAAGAAGGTTCAATATAACAATCTTCTACTTTCACCGCTTGCGCTGCAAAATCTCGTAGGACCATATTCTTCAAGGTCTTATAATGAAACTGCGAACGACCATGAATATCTCGGATTTCTTGATCGGAAAACATTGTAAAGCCAATCGGATTTAATTTAAAAACCGTAGGAAATAATTCTTTAAAAGAGCGTTCCGAATTGGTCATCAATTCATCCAAAAAATAATTGGCAATATGCCCAATCATCAAAGGCGCACCCGTAGTAAACGCCGTGAACTTTTTTAATAGATACAAAAAAGGTTCTGTACCGTGATCTTTAAAACACTCCGCTACTGCGGTCACATCTATTAAGTAATCTGGCTGAATAACAAATGCTAATGGACGATAAATGCCCGCCTTATCAATTTCAACATCTAATAAATTGAGCGTAATTGGAAAGCCAAAGGTTTTTCTGATTGCTCGAATCGTAGGATTAAAATTTTCATTACGTTCAGGGATATTGTATTGAATAATAATCTCTTCTCCTGTTCCATCTTCCACTTGTGCAATCAACTCATGCTTCTCTTCGTTCTCTCCTAACACCACTACTCTAACGGAAGGTATAAAGGATTGTATTTCAACAGGGCGACTTTTATAAAATCCTTTTGGTGGCAAGATTTTTTGAATAGTATCTGGAATGTCCACAACAAATAAAGCAGCAATAGATTCTGCTACTGCTTGCAAGCCCAAGGGATAGAGTTGATTTTCTAAATCCTCTTCTGTTATTTGCTTTCCTTTCCACAGTCGTTTTGATTCTATTCTGAAATTATGGATAAAAAAAGCGGCTTGTTTTTTGACCTCATATCGTTGGCAGGCGTAGGATATTCTAGAGAATAATGTAGTGAATAATACTCGTTCTTCTTTGGTTACTTCCACAAATGCTTTACTCATCAATCTAGACAATCCTTCGACTTTCTCTTTAGTTGTCCAATCTTTATGATAATAGACTTTTTCTAACTCTCTAAATAATAGCCTGCCTATTTCTTGTTTTTTCATAGGCTCTAAAATAGTACTTTTATGCAACTATTTACCACATTAGCGCACATAAGAGATTTCACATAAG
>CALJIQ010000093.1 GCA_937973995.1 uncultured Saprospiraceae bacterium | reverse complement strand
ATTATCAGTCGTTGAAAATCAATAATTTATGGTTCTGACTAAGTATTTTGGAGGGCGTTTAGCGAGCTAAACAACTGAGAAAATACAACGTCAGGTTCATAAAGTATTGGTTTTCAAAAGTTAGAATTTTAAACATACTCTTACCCAAATTTTATCTCCCGCAAAGTCCCGCCAAGGATACGCTAAGGTACGCAAAGCTAGACCTTGGACTAACTTAGTGTACTATTTATACTTGAAATGGCTCCCCCGTCTGCTCCTCTGAAACCGTCCATAACTTTTTCGCAATGGCTCTGTCCTTAACAAAAGATTCCATTTCGCATTCTCCGACTGGACCTGTCCATTGCAGTCGACCTGTTGGACCAAAGTATGCCGCTTGGTTTAGATTCTCTTCTGTAGCACACATCACCTCTGGGTACGCTCCTTTTTCAGCCGATTGCACAATGGGTAAGGAGGACATAATAGACCACATAAACCTAGTCATAAAAGGAGCATCTTTCCTGATCAGTGATGTTTTAGAAGCACCTGGATGGCAGACATACACTTGCACCTCCTTGTTAGCGGCCTTGATTCTATTTTGTAATTCATAAGCAAACATCATCTGCGCCAATTTACTATGGCAATAGGTATTGTTTGGATGATAATTTTTATCAAAGTTCATGTCCTCAAATTGGATGGTTTTCAATCCCATTTTATATCCTTCACTCGCTACCACCACAATTCTCCCTTTCGATTGTGCCACTTTGTCAAATAGTAAATTGACCAATAAAAAATGCCCATAATGATTAACACCCAAATTGCTTTCAATTCCGTCCGCCGTAAAGGTCTGCTTAGCTACCTGTGCAATAGCAGCATTACAAATCAGTGCATCAATGTTAGAGACCCTTTTAATTACCTCCTTTGCGGCACTACGTACAGAAGATAGTTCCGCCAAATCCATTTTGATAAAGGAAACTTTAGCAGCCGCCCCAACTTCTTTTTTAAGGTCAGCGATGGCTTTATTCGATTTTTGTTCATTTCGATTTAGCATGACCACCTCCGCACCTTTGCTTAACAATATCTTGCTTGCTTCAAACCCTGCACCTGCGTTTGCGCCTGTTATAAGATAGGTTTTACCATTTAAATTTCCTACTCTTTCAGGAGTCCATCCTTCTTTGCCGAATTGGTTGGTATTCATCTTTGATTGTTATGGTTCTTTGACAAATCACGCAAAACGCTACCATCCGCGAATCAGATTGGCATCGAGCCAATCTGATTCGCACAAGGGTTTCTAAAATGGACTCGATGTCCATTTCAGGAAAGGTATCACGAGATATGTCAAAAAACCAATTGTTAAGTAGTCTGACAAAAATAAGTTAACAACTTTGCTTTTCAGTTGATTGATTATTAATTACTAATTATTAGCTAATTAGGCGTGTTCAGTAGCGTCTGTAAAATAATTAATAATCAATAATTAATAATGTCACACTACTTATAAGTTATGAAACTTGGCAATGGTAGCTTATCAATTAAGCTATCTGATTAGTTTGTGATCCATCCATCAGATCACTTTGAGTGATCAGATGGAACGACAACGTCTAATCTGATGACTTGCAGTTCATCTGATTAGTTGTCTGAATAGAAACTACTAATTCATAAAAACCCAAGTTGTTTAGTGACTAAATTTCTATCAAAAACTTGTGTATGTCCTGAAATCAGGTTGCCATTAAAATGATAAATTGTTATTCCATTCGTTTTTATTTTCTTCATTGTCGGAGGCAACTCTCCAATCTTTCCAAGATTTGTTCCAGTCAAAATCCAATTTATTGCAACATGATTTTCTTCTTCGATTGCCGATGTGATTTCAAAATTTATGTCCGGAAAAGAACGGAATGAAAAATCTAACCTTTCTTTAAACTCTTCGTGATTCAATACTTTTCCTTCCCAATTATCTCCCGTATCTAAATAAATATGATAACTCTCATCAACAAATTTATCAACCAATTCTTTTTGTTGTTGATTCCAAATTTTTTCCATGAAGTCTCTTAAAATTTTTTCTTTTGTCATTTTTATTAGTTGGTGTTAGCTTGTTTATCCTAGTAGCACTGCTGGTTAGGATATATTAATTAGGCACATAGAGTCCTAAGTTTTGTGCAAATCTGGCAAAAGTTTGCTCGGCAACTAAAGTTGCCTCGCAATAGGGTCTCTTTAGCGGCAGCGATTTAAAAAACGTTTTTGAAAAAACTTTTTTTAAATCGCTGCCGCTAAAAGAACCTATCTGCCGAGCTTGCGAAGCAAGCGAGGCATAAAATTTAACAATTACGCAACCAAAGAAGCCCCCAAGCCATTGCCCTTTCCATAAACAATCCTACCTTTATCTAAATAAGCCCCTACTGCAGGGTCTGCTGCCAATAGCATAGCCCCGTCCATATCCACATAATCCAGCAGAGGGGCAAGGTGAGCAATCGCAGAAATGCCGATACTGGATTCCGTCATACAACCTAGCATGACCTTTAAATTCAATTGTTTAGCTTGTTGAATCATTTGCAAGGCAGGCGTAATGCCACCGCACTTCATCAATTTGATATTGATCCCATGAAAGTGTTGGTGACAAAGGGTAACGTCAGCTGCAACTTGACAGCTTTCATCTGCTATCACGGGTAAGGCACTTTTTTCGTAGACGGTTTTCATGCCTTCCCAATTGTCTTTCGCTAAGGGTTGTTCGATAAATTCTACTCCTAGTTCTTTAAAGGCTTCTGCATTGGCTACCGTTTCTTCTACCGTCCATGCGCAATTGGCATCCACTCGGAAAATAGATGGCGTATGTTGTCGAAGGGCAGTAATAATCTCTACATCCTCTTTGGTGCCTAATTTTATTTTATAAATAGGTAGGTCCAATGCTTGAATGTCTGCCACCATTTGTGGGATGGAAGCTATGCCTAAAGTAAAATTCGATATAGGTAATTCGTCAATAGATAATCCCAATGCCTGATACAAGGGTACTCCCAATCGCTTTGCCCATAAATCGTGAGCCGCCACATCTAAGGCACATAATAGAAAGGGATGATTTTTTAAATGGGGGTAGAGTTGTTGATAAAATTGAACAGGATGATGACCAGTACTATTTTCAATGATAGTACGGTTGCGTTCTAGGGTCTCTTTGAAAGTTGCTACACTTTTGCCGTAATAGGAAATCGCTGTTGCTTCCCCAAACCCCGATAAACCATCTGCCGATAACTCCACCACTACCGCTTCTCTAGTGTGAAAGGTGCCATGCGCTATGGTAAAAGGCTTTTTTAGGGGTAATGTTAATGGATGAATCGTAAGCTGTTGCGTCATCATAAAGGTAGAATAACAGAGAATATTTACTTGTCGGTAGAAAAATACTAAAATTAATCGAGTGACCATTCAATCAATCAATAAGAAATCTAAGACATTATGACCAAAAGCTTCAATACTCGGGTTGGTGATAAAGTAGTCTAATCGAAGCTCGTCAACTACAAGAAGAATTAGAGGGCCTCTAATATTGTTCTTTTAAAGAATACCCCCTACTTTTGAAGTCCTTTTGACTCATTAGCTCAGTTGGTTTAGAGCACTGCCTTGACAGGGCAGGGGTCACTGGTTCGAGTCCAGTATGAGTCACTCCTTTTAAAAAACTAAAAGCCGCTATTCTATTGATTTAGAATAGCGGCTTTCTTATTTGGGTTTCTAATGGCTTATGATACCCCCACGTTTTAAACGAAAAATCCTGAAAGGATTGAATACCAATAACCCTAGATGCAATCTAGGGTATTGACAGCAAGTAATGCTTCCAACTCTGTGTGAAAGTAAGCAAGACCACAATGCCACAAAACCAAAACGCCAAAACATCTAGCTACAAAATATTTCATAAGTTTTTCAAATCCTACCCCAACACTTTGTACCTTCAAGGCAAAATTCCTATTTATGCGAACTATAACAAACCTATTACTAATAGCCTTATTGTTGGCTAGTTGTAATACCAAACTAAAAGAGGCTGCCGAAACGGTAAAAGAAACCGTAGCGGAAGTTACCCAACCCACCAAAGAAAAAAAACGCCCCAATATCGTCTTCATCATGTCAGACGACCATGCTTACCAAGCCATTAGTGCTTATAGCAATCATCTGATGGAGACCCCAAATATTGATCGCATTGCGAAGGAAGGTATGTTGTTTACCAATGCCTGTGTCACCAATTCCATCTGCGCTCCTTCTAGGGCCGTTATCTTAACGGGTAAGCACAGTCATATCAATGGCAAAATTGATAATCGATTCCCATTTGATACCACCAATATCACTTTCCCGCAGTTATTTCAGGAGGCAGGTTATCAAACCGCTATGTTTGGAAAACTACATTTTGGAAATAGTCCCAAGGGTTTTGATGAATTTAAAATCCTTCGTGGGCAGGGAAATTATTATAATCCTGAATTCATCACCAAGAAAGAAGGGACGGTTAACTTAGAAGGATACACCACGGATATTATCACGGATATGACCTTGAATTGGTTGGACAAAGAACGAAAAGAGGACGAACCTTTTATGTTGATGTATCTGCACAAAGCTCCCCATCGAGAATGGTTGCCACCCGAAAGACATTTTAAAAATTATATCAAAAAAACTTTTCCAGAACCGGAAACGCTATTCGATGATTATGCAGGTAGAGGCAGTGCGGCTAAGGAAGCGGAGATGAATTTATTAACCCACATGAATTGGGCAGGCGATTCCAAAATTCCGGGAGAGGTAATGGATGAATTGGGTATTCCCGAAACTCCGGGATGGGGGAACCGACCGCCTTGGGATAAGCGAGCTAGAGAGTGGTCCGTTGGTAGATTGACGCCTGAACAAAAAGCTAAGTGGGATGCAGTATATGAACCGATGATAGAAGAATTCAAGCAAAACTATCCGAACATGACAGAGAAAGAAAAAATGAGTTGGCGCTATCAGCGATATATGCAGGATTATTGTGGGTCTATTGCAGCCGTAGATGACGGCGTTGGACAAGTATTGGATTATTTAAAAGAAAATGGACTAGACGAAAATACGATTGTGGTCTATACCTCCGATCAAGGATTTTACTTGGGTGAACACGGTTGGTTTGATAAGCGATTCATTTATGATGAATCTTTTAAAACGCCGTTATTGGTTCGCTGGCCCAATGTCGTTAAACCGAAATCTGTTAATACCCAAATGGTACAGAATTTAGATTTTGCCCAAACCTTTTTAGAAGCAGCAGGTATTACGGCCCCTTCTGATATGCAAGGGGAGAGTTTGGTTCCTTTATTGAAAGGTCAAAATGAAGGGTTCCGAGAAGCGGTGTATTATCACTACTATGAATACCCTTCTGTTCACATGGTCAAACGACATTATGGGATCGTTACAGAGGATTATAAACTCGTCCATTTTTACTACGATGTGGATGAATGGGAACTATATGATCGTAAAAAAGATCAACTCGAATTGTTGAATGTCTATGATGATCCTGCTTATGCAACGGTCGTCAAACGACTACATGCGCAGTTAACAGAGATGCGGGTGAAGTATAAAGATTCTAAACGATTGGATGATTTTTATATTAAGAAATATGAGGAATTGAAGTAGGGGGGTCTTAACCACATTAGTGCACATAAGTGGTTTCACATTAGAGCATATTAGTTTCCTTAAGTAGTGTGACATTATTAATTATTGATTATTAATTATTTTCCAGACGCTACTGAACACGCCTAATTAGCTAATAATCAGTAATTAATAATCAATCAACTGAAAAGCAAAGTTGTTAACTTATTTTTGTCAGACTA
>CALJIQ010000092.1 GCA_937973995.1 uncultured Saprospiraceae bacterium | reverse complement strand
ATAGTGATAAATTGAAAGTATATTTTGAAAAAGGAGAAGACCGGTATTTAATCTTCGGAAAAAGCGACCATACTTATGATCTATTAGGACGTAATGAAAGTGACGGTTTCTATGTCAACTTCGAGGGAAAGAAGATGAAAGTCCTTGAATATGGAAATTTAATGATAAGGAAGAAATCAGACGTAAAAGTATCCAAAAAGGATAGGAAAGTGAAAGGCCTAAAATTGTAGATAAGTGCTTTAAAACTATAAAAATATAACAACTTATTTTTTGCCTATCTAAAAAACACTTCATGAACGATTTTATTAAGTTGCTGATATCAGCACACAGGTCTTGTAACAATTAATTTACAAGGCCTTTTTTTATGCCCCTTTGTCACGAATCCTTCTCGCTTGGAACTAATGGTTGTCAACAATATTATTCAATAAAATAGAAGCAATCATGCAAGCAATTAATCATTTCAATCCAATTAATAGTAGCTCATCTATATTACCAAATCAAGAATTTACTATCCATTCTTATACTCAACCAGCCGTCACACAAATAAAAACTAAGGGACAAGGATATATAAAAGTCACAGACCTAGAATTACTTCTAATAAAGAATCTTCCTAACTATTATTTTACAGGTACCTTGGAAGATGGTGGAGAATTAAGCATTCAGTACGATAGAAAAATCTACCATATACATCTATTTGACGAAGATAAATTATACTATAGATATAGTACCGATGATCGAGATATATGGTTACTAGTTCTACTGACTGATTTATTGGACCTTTTTCCATTTAATCTTTTTGCTAGTCTATGGTACTATTGTGGTTTTCTTGTGGAAGAAAAAGGAACATATATAGGGCAAGATATTCAAAAAATAATAGAAAGTAATGACATACACTTAGAGTCATATATGAAGAAGTAAGACGTAATAGAGTACAACTCTATGTAGTGTCCGCCCGAAAACGGAATTTTTTGTAAAAATGGCAAAATTGACATTCGTAAAAAGATAATATGAAGAATCATTTTTGCTACTTTGAATCAGCGCTAGGCAGATCCTCACCAAAAGGATCATAAATTGTCAAAAAAAATCATTTTTAGACATACCTTTCTAGTGCTTACCGTTTGTTCTTAACTATTTCCAACCATTTTGGCAAAAGCTGCTAAGCTGCTTTTCGTTGCGTATTAGCCTGCTCCATTTTTTTCTTATCCAGAGCAATGAGTATCTTGCCCATTCGATGTAAATTATACGATAGAATTCCTAGAGCCACATACCTCTTAAATCCATGTACCCCTTTATCCGGACAACGATCCAATCCATTATGCTCTAATTGATTGATATTCGATTCCACGGCACTATGCGCTCTTCTCTTTTGTTGGAATACATCTGTAGATTCTTCCTCCTCTTGCCGCAATGACTTCTTGCCTCGCTTTGGCATGACCACTGTTTTAAAGTCTTTGGATAATGCCTCTTTCACTAAAGAGGAATAATACCCTCTGTCAAAACTAATACTTGACAAGGTATGCTCTGTACCATATTGAACAGCTATTCGCCTACCTAGAACTTGTCCCGCTTTTTCATCCGACATGCCTATCATGATTTCATAGTCCACTATAAAATGATATTGATCCGTGGCTATACTCAAGGCATTTCCTAATTCTACTTTCTTATGTAGTTTCCCCTTACTCAACCATTCTACCTCCTCCTCAAATATAGAAAAGACCTTCTCTGAATGGGGGATCTTCTCTCCTTGCAATATCCGTCTTTCTACCAAATCTATATGCTTATCTAACATCTGGTGATAGTAAGCTAAGCTTTTTAGCAACATCGCCACCTTTAAGGTTGAACTCAAATCTCCATTTGCTATACTTAAGGCTCCTTGTTTAAAACTAGCACTTACTTGCTCACTTAACGTTCTTGATTTTCCTAGATAAATCTTCGTCGATGCTGCTAACTTCTCTTTATAATTCCCGCCTTTCTTTCTGTGTATCTCCGACGTATTTCTGTACGCATTCCTAAATTGTTTCTTATTATAATTTAGTTTACCCCAACCTCGTAGCGTACATTCTTCTTTTAAGGCTTCTATGACATCATAGCACTTGCGGCCGCTATCCCATAGCAAATTCAAATCTGTTGGAAAATGTATCGTCCGTTCTATCACATAACTATCTACCTTTATAGATAAGTCCAAGTCCTCCACTTCCTCTTTTTTTTTTATCAGCCCATGGGAGGATTCTACTATTAACACATTGATCTGACGTAAAGTCTCCTCATCTAATAAACTTACATTATCTACTATTGTCTGATATTTATAGGTCCTGCCAGATGTATAATCACTCATCCTTACGCCCATTATCCCTCGCAACTGCTCATGATGGTTTGCCAGGTTCAACAAAAAATCATAATCTAACTTTAAGTTTAACCGAGTTAAACTTAGTACTAATATCTCCCACAACGTCAGCCCTAACCTTCCCGTCTTTTTCTTCCCTTTCAATATCTTCTCTTCTAACAACTCGAATACTTTATCATTCAACTCCGGTGTTACAAATACATATTGTAAGGCTCGAAGAAATGGCATTGATTGATGTCGACTTCTTGTATCGAAGCTTACCTCACTAATCGGTAATATGCCTAGGCTCAGTTGTTGTTCAAATCGCTTGCGCATTTTGCTATCTTTTAAAGGTGTGGAAAATCTTAAAAATTAACTCACTGTAAGTCAGTTAATTACACTCCTAAAGATAACTTATTCTTACGAAATAATTGAATAAAAATCAATCTAATTTGTTGATTATTAATACTTTATAAGTTTTCTAGCAGACACTACTTAGTCTGACTTCTAGCAACAAAGTGGTCTCTTTTCAGTCTTTTTATTGTTTAGGGGCAGAACTCTCACCAACCGTTGCCTCTTTAAACCAAACTTCGGTGTAACTTCCGTTAGCATATTGCTTGGCTATATCGCCTCCATATGTTTCTGCGCCAGCACACCAAACGA
>CALJIQ010000091.1 GCA_937973995.1 uncultured Saprospiraceae bacterium | reverse complement strand
ATAAATATAGATGCGATAAGAAGCAGTTGGTGTATTTAAATCACCAATAAAAAAGCTTGATTTTTGCCCCTCTGATACGCCCTTATGCAATTGCTTAAAGGTGGTAGGCTGATTTTCTGAAAAGAAAGTTTGTAATTTATTGATAGCAGATTGCTTGTTGTATAAATCACTATCCTCCAAGATGGACATTTCTACTTGACCGTCGAAATAGGTCGCTAACTGCTCAATATCGCCTGCTTTCAAGGCATCTGTAATAGGGTCTATACTATTATTAAATAAACCTGTAAAAGCGAAAAATGCAAAAAATAATATTTTCATAACACCCAATTTTTATTTACTTAATCTCCTACCCCTCTCAACCAAAAACAAAAACGTAAATAGATTGCTACTTATTTTGATTTTCGTTATTCCCCCTTTAAGACGAATAAAGGCAAGAAAATTCATACATTTCCTTGCCTTTAAGATATTGATAACAATGGATAATTTTCCTAATCCATTGATTATCAGACCAAAGCTTCCAATTTCTATTTCACAAACTCTAAGCTTTTAGTAATAAACTTCGTCAAATCTGCACCTTTGAGCATATTTTGATTTAATAATGCTAAGTCGTATAGATACTTAGCTAAATCCTGCTGTTCTTCTTCTTTTCCATTTAGGACTTTTTCAGCTACTAGTGGATGATTGGTATTCACGACTACATTGTAAGCGTCAGGAAATGCTCCAAATCCACCACCTTGCATCGATTGCATCTCCTTCATTCTACGCATAAACTCTGGTTTGGTAATCACGATGGGTTGGTCTTCAGGAGACAATGCTTTGGTAACCACTGTGCTACCCATTTTTTCCCCTATGACTCCTTCAAAAATCGTTTTGATAGATTCTTCTTCCTTTTCGCTCAATACAGAAGCAGCCACTTCATCTTTTTGAACTAAGTTATCAGCAGTATCGGAATCTACCCGAACAAAGGTAATATCTCCTAATTTTTGCTCTAAATGTTGCATAAAGTGATTATCCAACACGGTATTCATTTCCAATATATCATAGCTTCTGCCTTTTGCTGCTTGGATAAAACTATCATGTTCTTGAGCGGCATTGGTATAAAGGAATACTTTTTTATCGTGCTTATCCGTCTGTGCTGTTTTTATCTTTTCCTTATAATCATCAATGCTAAAGAATTCCCCATCCACATTTTTCAATAAGGTATAGGGTAATGCTTTCTCATGGAATTTCTCATCTGAAATCAGTCCATACTTTATGAACACCCCAATATCATCCCATTTTTCTTCAAATCCTTTGCGATCTTTTTTGAATAATTCTCCTAATTTATCTGCTACTTTCTTGGTAATATAACCTGTTATCTTCTTTACATTTCGATCACTTTGCAAATAACTTCTTGAAACATTCAGCGGTATATCTGGAGAATCAATTACTCCATGTAAAAGAGTTAAAAATTCAGGTACAATTTCTTTTACATCATCCGTTACATACACTTGATTGGAGTATAGTTGGATTTTGTTTTTCTGTACCTCTAACGTATTATTTACTTTAGGAAAGTATAAAATTCCCGTTAAGTTGAAAGGATAGTCTATATTTAAATGTATCCAGAATAAGGGCGGTGAACTAAATGGATAGAGTTCATTATAAAAAGATTTATAATCCTCATCCGTTAATTCAGAAGGTAGTTTTTTCCATAAAGGAGCAACCGAATTGATAATATTATCAACCTCTATTTCTGTATCCTTTGCATCCTCCCCTTCTCCCTCTTTTATAAATTCCTTTTTAGTTCCAAACTTTATAGGAACAGGTAAGAATTTACAATATTTATTCAGCAAAGTCTCAATTCGCTGATCTTCCAAATACTCAGTCGCATCTTCGCTTATATGTAGAATAATTTCCGTTCCTCTATCTTTCTTGTCATTATCTTCTAGCGTATATTCTGGATCACCCGTACAGGTCCAAGTAACCCCTTTTTTTGACTTCACATAAGACTTGGTCACCACCTCTACTTTATCTGCCACCATAAAGGCTGAATAAAAACCTAGCCCAAAATGTCCGATAATGCTGCTTTCATTTTTATATTTTTCTAAAAATTCTTGCGCACTGGAAAAAGCAACTTGATTCAAGTACTTCATCACCTCATCTTCTGACATTCCAATTCCTTGATCTTTAATCGTCAATGTCTTGGCTTCTTTATCAATAAGAATTTCGATGGTAGGTTCACCGATGTCACCTTTTACCTTCCCACCAGCAGCTAATGTTCTAAGTTTAGTGGTGGCATCGACCGCATTAGCAACCAATTCTCTAAGAAAGATTTCTTGGTCAGAATATAGAAATTGTTTAATGATCGGAAAGATGTTTTCCGTTTGAACTGATATATTACCTTTTTGCATTGTATAGTTAGTTTGTTTTCAAACAATAAAAAATTAGGACAAAATAAAATGTCATTGAAAATGACTTAATGATAAGTGGTCAAATGATATGCCATGCAAATTCTTCTGCCAAAATGGCTAATTTTAGATAAAAGCAGAGGAAATATCTGTCAAATTGGGTATAATGCAGCAGGGTTTATTATTTTCACGCCCCAATTCAATATTCATATAAAATGAATAAGAAATTGTCAAAAAGAACTCCCCCCCTTTTTTTGGCTTTTATAAAATTTGGTATAAAATTAGAATATAGAAAACAGAGAATCCTTTATTCAAACATAATTTCAAGAAACTAGAATTAAATTTCCAATAATTGCAATATGCCAAAAGTTTTATATTCTAATTAAAAATTTGGCTAGGAAATTGCATTATTAATTGAGAACAGTATTTTTCTAGTAATTCTAAATTACTTTCTCCCTCCCCTCAGGTAATTCCCATTTAATAACCGATAAGATATTTGGTTATATTGCTGATTTGACAAGTGATATAGCTGTAAGATTATTAAGGTCAGCAATGATCTTAAGAAGTGGGCGAGACCAGTTTCTTGGGGGGTAGAACTGGTCTCAATGCTCACTATAACCTCTCAACATTTCCAATACCGAGAAGAGAAAGTCAGCAATGACTTTAGTAGTGGGGCAGACCAGTTCGTTGGGGGGTAGAATTGGTCTTGCTTCCGCTACTTTTTATAAGGGCTACGATGTTACGCACATCGTAGCCCTTATTGTTTTTGAACCGCCATTAACAATGGTTGTGCAAAGAAAAAGGCAGTGATGGTATGCGGATGTTGTATCACTCCTTGTTTGATCCAGTCATACACCTTTTCTATTTCCAATTCTAGTATTTCTACTTGTTCTGCATCATCCAATTCTAACTCAAATTGACAAGTAACCTCTCTAGCTAAAAACTGATGTATATAGTTATTCATAAAAACAGGATTGGATTGAATTTTTCCTAAATATTCCCAATGGCTACCTGCATAGCCCGTTTCTTCTCTTAATTCTCTTTGTACCGCTGTTGCTGGAAGTTCCCCTTTATCTATCATTCCGCCCGGTATTTCCCAAGTATAATCTCCTATACCAAAACGAAATTGTTTGACCAATATAACTTTTCTATCTTTGGTCAAAGGGATCACATTCACTGCATCCTGTCCTTGTATGGAAATCGTCTTCACGACCTTTTCATTTCTAGGGTTTTTATAAAAATGATACTCGATATTTAAGATATCTAGATCAATAGCTGGTCGGGTGTCTTGTAATTTCCAGAGCTTACTTTTCATATGCTGGTTGGTGTTATGGTATTTTGGTTTTGTGGTGGAGCCTACTTTTACAAACAGTTAGATAATTTTAGTGGGTTTTGCATAGAAATTACCCAGTGACGGGAAGTCACGGGATAATAAGCGACTCGAAAGTTATCAAATTGGGAACTGCTGAACCATATTACCAAAATACCA